>JBOHCP010000098.1:0-11348 GCA_050698875.1 Streptosporangiaceae bacterium
CGCTCGGCCAGCCTGGCTGACCGGGGCGCGATCCCGCGACGCGCGCCTGGTGCTCGCGGCGGCGGGTGCCACTGACCGTCACCAAGCGTGACATCGTGCCGCGCTGTCGCTACTAACCGTAACCTCGCCGCGGACCTGGCGGTCCGGCTCGGCGCGAGCGACTAGCCGGCCGCCGTCCGGTCCCCTAGCATCTCGGACGTGGCGTTGGCATTCCAGGCGGCGAAGCGGCTGCTGGTCGGCAAGCCGGTGCAGAGCGAGCGGCTGGGGCACACGCTGCTGCCGAAGAAGATCGCGCTGCCCGTCTTCGCCAGCGACGCGCTGTCCTCGGTCGCCTACGCAACGCAGGAGATCCTGATCGTGCTCGCCGCGGGCGGCCTTGCGTTTATCGGCTACGCGCCCTGGGTGGCGCTCGCCGTCGCGCTGCTCATGCTCGTCGTGGTGGCGTCCTACCGGCAGAACGTACGCGCCTACGCCTCGGGCGGCGGCGACTACGAGGTCACGACGACGAACTTCAGCCCCAAGGTGGGCATGACCGTCGCCAGCGCGCTGATGGTGGACTACACCCTGACGGTGGCCGTGTCAGTGTCATCGGGGATGGCCAACCTCGCGTCCGCGTTTCCGGCCCTCAACCCGCACCTGACGCTCATCGCGGCGCTGGTCGTCGCGGCCATCGCCGTCCTGAACCTGCGCGGCGTGCGCGAGTCGGGTACAGGATTCGCGATACCGACTTACTGCTTCATCAGCGTGGTGATGCTGATGATCGTGTGGGGCGGGATCCGGCTGGCGACGGGTCACCAGCTGCGCGCCGAGACGGCCGGGTACGCGATCAAGTCCGCCGGCGACTTCGCCGGGCTGGCGCTGGTCTTCCTGGTGCTGCGCGCCTTCTCCTCCGGCTGCACGGCGCTGACCGGCGTCGAGGCGATCAGCAACGGCGTGCCGTCGTTCCGGCCGCCGAAGAGCAAGAACGCGGCGAGCACGCTGGCGATGCTGGGTGCGATCGCGGTCGTGATGTTCGGCGGCGTCACGGCGCTGGCCCTGGTGAGCCACGTGCACGTGGGCGCGCTGACCGGCGCCCCGCGCGGTTATGTGCAGCCGACGGTGATCGCGCAGGTGGGCCGGGCGGTCTTCGGGTACTCCTCACCGTTGTTCTACCTGCTGCAGCTGTTCACCGCGCTCATCCTGGTGCTCGCCGCCAACACCGCGTTCAACGGGTTCCCCGTGCTGGCCTCCATCCTGGCCAGGGACGGCTACCTGCCGCGGCAGCTGCATACCCGGGGCGACCGGCTGGCGTTCAGCAACGGCATCCTGCTGCTGTCCGGGTTCGCGATCGTACTGATCGTCGCCTTCCACGCCTCCCCGACCCGGCTCATCCAGCTCTACATCGTCGGTGTATTCGTGTCGTTCACCTGCAGCCAGACCGGCATGATCCGGCACTGGAACCGGCTGCTCCGGGTGACCACCGATGGGGCGACGCGGCTGCGGATGATGAGGTCGCGCGCCATCAACACGATCGGCGCGATCGTGACCGGCTCGGTCCTGATCATCGTCGTCGTCAGCAAGTTCCTTGACGGTGCGTGGATCGCCGTGGCGGCCATGGTCGTCATCTGGTTCACCATGAACGGGATCCGCCGCCACTACGCCGCCGTGGCCGAGGAGCTCACCCCGGAGCAGCTGACCGGGCTCACGCTGCCGGCCAGCAACATCGCAATCGTGCTGGTCTCCAAGCTGCACCTGCCCACGCTGCGAGCCCTCGCCTACGCGAGGGCCACCAGGCCCGCCAGGCTCGAGGCGCTGTCGGTCAACGTCGACGAGGCCGAGACCGCCCGGCTGCGGCAGGAATGGGAGCGCGGCGCGATGCCGCTGCCGCTGACCGTCATCTCCTCCCCGTACCGGGAGGTCACCCGCCCCGTCATCGAATACGTGCGCGGCCTGCGCCGGGAGAGCCCGCGGGACATTGTCACCGTCTACATCCCTGAGTACGTCGTCGGCCACTGGTGGGAGCAGGCACTGCACAACCAGAGCGCCCTGCGGCTGAAGGCACGGCTGCTGCTCGAGCGCGGCGTCGTCGTGGCCAGCGTTCCGTATCAGCTTGCGTCCGCGGCGCGGGCCGCCACGTCAGCCGATCCCCTGGCCGCGCCGCGCCTGCTCGCCAGCCGGGAGGCACTGCACGCAGCCGAGGTGCGGCAGCAGATCGGCGCGCTGCCAGCCGATCGCCGCGGTCAGCCGACGCGGATCGCCGAGAGCGGCCACCGCGAAATCGTGGACGTCGCCGGGACGCTGCGTGCGGTCACGCTGCGCCCGCGCGGCAGCACGCTGTCGATGGAGGCCGAGCTGTGGGATGGCACCGGCCGCGTGCTGCTGGTCTGGCTCGGCCGTCGGGAAATACCGGGCATCGAGCCCGGCCGCAAGCTCATCGTGCACGGCCGGATGACCGACCTCAAGGGCGAGCGGGCCATCTACAACCCGGCTTACGAGCTGCAGCCCGTCGCTGGCGGGGAGCGCTGACCGCGGCTAGGGGCGGCTAGGCTAGGGGCGGAACCGGTAGCCCATACCAGGCTCGGTCAGCAGGTAGCGGGGGGCGGACGGATCGGGCTCCAGCTTGCGACGCAGATTGGCCACGTACACGCGCAGGTAGCCGGCCTCGGTCTGGTAGCCGGGTCCCCAGACTTCCTGCAGTAGCTGCCGCTGCGTCACCAGCCGGTCGCTGTTGCGCACCAGCACCTCAAGCAGCTGCCACTCGGTCGGCGTGAGCCGGACGTCCGAGCCCGCGCGGGTGACCCTCTTGCGGGCTAGGTCGATGGTGAGGTCACCGGTCGTGACGACCGGCTCGTCTGGCGCGGGCGAGGCGCGGCGAACGGCCGCGCGCAGCCGCGCGAGCAGCTCGTCCATGCCGAACGGCTTGGTCACGTAGTCGTCGGCGCCCGCGTCCAGCGCCGCCACCTTCTGGCCCTCCTGGCCCCATGCTGACAGCACGATGATCGGCGTCGAGGTCCAGCCGCGCACGCCCCTGATCACCTCCGTGCCGTCCATGTCGGGCAGCCCTAGGTCGAGGATCAGCACGTCAGGGCGCTCGCGTGCCATCGCAGCGAGCCCGGACGTGCCGTCGACCGCCGTGCTCACCTCGTACTTGCGGGCCGTCAGGTTGATCTTCAGCGCGCGCAGGATCGCGGCCTCGTCGTCAATGACCAGAACTCTCGTCATGACGGTGCAGCCTCGGCCACGGTCACGCGGTCACGCTGGCGGCAGCCACCGCGCACGGCAGCGTGACCCGCATGGTCAGCCCGCCGCCGGGGGTGTCGGCCGCCACGACCGTGCCCCCCATGGTGTCAAGGAAGCCCTTGACGACGGCGAGGCCGAGTCCGACTCCCGTGACGCCGGACCGGTCGGCGCCACGGCCGTCAAGCCGCTGGAACGGCTCGAACATTCGCGGCTTCTGGTCGTCCGGCACGCCGCCGCCGTGGTCGATCACCTCGAGCAGCACGCTGTCCCCAGCCCGGCTCGCGCGCATGCCGGGTCGCTGGCCCGCCGGGGAGTAGGCAAGCGCGTTGGCGAACAGGTTGGCGAGCACGCGCTCGAGCAGCCCCGGATCTGTCAGGACGAGCGGCAGCCCGTCAGGGACCGCAAGCTCCAGCTGCGTGCTCCCGGCTGGCCCGGCACCGTCGAGACCACGCAGCGCCACCGGCGCGACCTCGTCGATGGCCGTCGGCCGCAGGAAGGGCTGCAGCGAGCCGGTGGTGAGCCGGCTCATGTCCAGTAGATTGCCGATCAGGGCGTCGAGCCGGTCGGCCGATGCCTCGATCGTCGCCAGCAACGCTGCCTCGTCGTTCTCCGTCCACTCCACGTCGGTCTGACGCAGCGTGCTGACGCTCGCCTTGATCGACGCCAGCGGCGTGCGCAGGTCGTGACTGACAGCCGCGAGCAGCGCCGTGCGCATCCGGTTACCTTCGGCCAGCGCCTCGGCCTGCGCGGCCTGGGTCCGGAGCCGGTCCCGGTCCAGGGCGGCGGCGAGCTGCGCCGTCAGGCCGGTCAGCAGCCGGGGTGACAGCGGCCGGTGCTGGCCGGAGGCCTCGAGTACCAGGTCCGGCCGGACCGCAGCGCGCTGCACCGCCCCGTTGCCCGGCTCCGGATCGCCCGCGACCCGCACCCATGCCTCGCCCGAGCGCTCGAGCAGACTGGCCCGGCCGCCGCGGCTGGTCGTGAGGTGCTCGAGCACGGCCGCCGGAGTGTCGCGGCCGCCGAGCACGGTCTGCGCCAGGGCCAGCAGGTCCTCCGCTTCCTCGCTACTGCGCGCCGCCTGCCGGGCTCGTAGCGCTGCCAGATGCACCACGCTGCTGACCGTGACCGCGACCGTGACAAACAGCAGCAGCGCCAGCAGGCTCTTGCCGTCGGCGATCGTCAGGGTGTGCACCGGCGGCGTGAAGTACCAGTTGACCAGCAGGCTCGCCGCGATCGCGGCAAGCACGGCGGGCCAGAATCCGCCGACGACGGCGACGGCCACCACGGCCGCCAGGTAGACCAGCAGGTCGTCGCCGAGGCCCAGGTGCAGGCCGGACAGTGTGAGCGTGAGCAGGGGCAGGCCGCCGGCCAGCAGCACACCGGCCAGCACCCGCCGGACGCCGATGCCGCCGGTCAGGTAAGCCAGCCGCCGGGACCGGACAGGCGCACCAGGCGCACCGCCGGACTGCTCGCTGCCGGCCGAACCATCGAGCTGACCGGGTACTTCCACAATCCACAGTGTGACCGATTCGGTCAGCCGCCGCACCACCACGCCGGTGAGGATCCCGCCGACCGTGCAGGCGCCGATCACCAGTGCGGCCGGGCCGGCCAGCCGGGATGTCGGCTGCAGCTCCGCGTAGGGCGGGTGGGCGAAGCCGATGACGGTGAGCCAGCCGATGACACCGAGCACCGGCGCCACCGCGGGCTCGGCGACCATCGAGCCGACCGCGACCACAACGGCGACCAGGACCAGGACCCAGCCGGCCGACAGCCCGCCGTCGCTGCTGGCCGCCACCGCCCCGATCAGCAGCAGCGCCGCGAACCCGGCTGGCAGGGCGAGCGGCGCGGACAGGCCACGCCTGCCCCGCGGCCCCTGCCGCGCTGGCTCGCTCACGCAGCCAGCTTCGCTCCTGGCCACCCCGTTCCCCGCGATCTTGACACGTTCTTAACGGCGGCGCGAGCGATCTTCACGCCCTCTTTGCGCGGAGCCCGCCTGGCAGTCACGTCGCCGCTGCTGACGCGCCGGAAACCCTGACAGAATGCCGGCCATGAGTCGGGGCGAAACGGCGTCGCCCGCACCGCCGCCCGAGGACACCTCGCGGCCCGGCACGGCCGCCTTAGCGACGGCCACCGCGCCGGGCGGCCGCGGCCCGCTGCCCGACCTGGCCCTGTGGCCCGTGCTGGCCGTAGCCGGACTGCTGACCGTCGTGCTGATTGCTTTCTCCGCCCGCTACGGCTTTCACCGGGACGAGCTGTACTTCATCGCGGCTGGCAAGCACCTGGCCTGGGGTTATCCGGACCAGCCGCCGTTCGTGCCGCTGGTCGCCCGGCTGATGACCGGCCTCGCCCCTGGCTCGCTGGTGCTGCTGCGGCTGCCATCCTCCATCGCGGGCGGCTCGCTGGTATTCCTGACCGGCCTGCTCACCCGCGAACTGGGCGGCCGGCGGACCGCACAGACACTGGCCGCCGCCGTCATCGCGCTCGCGCCGGTGGTCGCTGGCGCGAGCCACCTGCTCAGCACGACCACCTTCGACCTGCCCGCCTGGGCGCTGCTCTGCCTGATCCTGCTGCGCATCCTGCGCACCGGTAACGTCCGGCTGTGGCCGGCCGCTGGCCTCGTCGCGGGCGTCGGCCTGCTCGACACCGACCTGGTCGCGTTCCTGATCTTCGCGGTCGTTGCCGGTCTCGGCCTCGCCGGGCCACGCAGCGCGTTCCGGTCCGGCTGGTTCTACGCCGGCGGCGCGATCGCGCTGGCGCTGTGTGCCCCCTACCTCGCCTGGCAGGGCAGCCACGGCTGGCCGGAACTCGCCGTGGCGCACTCGATCGCAGCCGGTAATTCCGGCACGTCGGCGCCCTGGTGGCTGATAGTGCCCGAGCAGTTCGTGCTGGTCCCGGTGTACTTCGCCCCGGTCTGGATAGCCGGGCTTGTCCGCCTGTTCCGCGACCCGGCGCTGCGGTGGTGCCGCGCGATCGGCGTCGGGTATCCGGTGCTGGCCATCGCGTTCATGCTGACCGGCGGCAAGCCGTACTACCTGGCCGGGATGTTCGCTGTGCTGCTCGCGGCCGGGGCGCAGCCAGCCGTGGACTGGATCGCCCGCGGGGGGCACCGAGCCGGGCTGGTCGCCGCCGGGCTGGCGCTCAGCGCGCTGGAGCTGCCGATCACGCTGCCGGTCCTGCCGGTCTCGGTGCTGCCCGACACGCCGATCGTGGCGCTCAACTACGACGCGGGCGAGACCATCGGCTGGCCGGCCTTCGTGGCCGAGATCGGCGCGGTGTACCGGTCGCTGCCAGCCAGCCAGCGAGCCACCGCGATCGTGCTGACCAGCAACTACGGCGAGGCCGGCGCGGTCGACCGGTTCGGCCAGGCGGACGGGCTGCCCGCCGCCTACAGCGGCCACAACGCGTTCTGGTACTGGGGCCCGCCGCAAGCGTCGGCGACCACGGCGGTGGTCGTCGGCTACGCCCGTGCCCAGCTCGGCTTCTGCCGCAGCGTCCGCCTCGCCGCGTCCCTGAGCAACCACCAGGACGTCAGCGACCAGGAGCAGGGCGCTGCCGTCTGGATCTGTCAGCCGGACCGCAGCTGGGCCGCCATCTGGCCCTCGCAGCGGGACTTCGGCTAGCACGGCGTTACCTCGGCTAGCACGGCGTTACCTCGGCTAGCACGGCGTTACCTAGGCCAGGCGCCGCGGTCAGCGACCAGCTGCCGCGAGATGATGGCCGGATGGCCGACATGATCCTGCGCAACGCGCGGCTCGCGGGCACCCAGACGCTGACCGACCTCGGCGTCCGGGACGGAAGGATCGTCGAGGTAGGCCCCGCCGACAGCGCTGCCGAGACCATCGACCTCGGCGGCCGGCTCGTCACGCCGCCGCTGGTGGAGCCGCACATTCACCTGGACGCGGTGCTCACGGTCGGGCAGCCGCGGCCGAACGTGTCCGGCTCCCTGTTCGAGGGCATCGCCGTGTGGGCGGACCGGGTCGCCGACCTGAGCTACGCGGACGTGCAGGCCAGGGTGCGGCAGGTGCTGCGCTGGCAGCTCGCCTGCGGCGTGCAGCACGTCCGCAGCCACGTCGACGTGTGCGACCCGCAGCTACGGGCCCTGCGCGCCCTGGTGGACCTGCGGGAGGAGGTGCGCGGCGTCATCGACCTGCAGCTAGTGGCGTTCCCGCAGCAGGGCATCTTCGGCTTCGACGGCGGTGCCGACCTGATGCGCAGGGCGGTTGAGCTCGGCGCCGACGTGGTCGGCGGCATCCCGCACTACGAGCTGACCCGCGAGGACGGCGTGGAGTCGGTCCGGTTTGCCATGGCGCTCGCGGACGAGCGCGGGCTGGCCGTCGACATCCACTGTGACGAGACCGACGACGACCACTCCCGATTCGTCGAGGTCATGGCCGCAGAGACGATCCGCCTCGGCATGTCGGGCCGGGTCACCGCGAGCCACACGACGGCCATGCACTCCTACAACAGCGCCTACGCCTACCGGCTGATCCGCAACATTGCCAGGGCCGGCCTGCACATGGTGACCAACCCGCTGGACAACGCGGTGCTGCAGGGCCGGTTCGACACCGGCCCCATCCGGCGCGGCCACACCAGGATCAAGGAGTTGCAGGCCGCAGGCGTCAACGTGTGCATCGGCCACGACTCGGTGATGGACCCGTGGTACCCGCTCGGCTACGGCGACCCGCTCCAGGCCGCGTTCGTGCTGGTGCACTTCGGCCAGCTGTCTGGCGACGCCGAGCTCCGCCGGCTGATCGAGATGATCACCGTCAACCCGGCGGCTGCGCTCGGCCTGCCGGACTACGGCCTGCGGCCCGGCGGGCCTGCCGACCTGGTGGTGTTCGACGCGCCGACCGAGGCGGACGCGCTGCGGCTGGTAGCGCCGCGGACGCTGGTGCTGCGCGCTGGCAAGGTCCTCGCGCGGTCGACCCCCGCGCAGCACACCGTGATCTGGAACGGCACCGAGGAACCGGTGACGTTCCTGCGCGCGTAGCGGAGGCGCAGGTCAGCAGCCTGACCGACGCCCCGCCCGGCGTTCCCCGAGCCGTTAGGCCGGTACCGGATCTTCCTCGGCCTCGCCAGGGATGTACAGGCTTTCCTCCGTCGTCCTGGCCGGCTGCAGCCGGTAGAACACCGCATACAGCAGCACAGCCAGCACGAAGCCGACCTCGAAGGTGAGGTCGCCGAAGGCGGGGTGATGCTTGGGCACCACGCCCACGTAGTCAGTCTGGTTCGCGAACAGCCAGATCGACAGGCCGATCGAGATGGCCATGGCGGCGACCCCGGCCCACGGATTGTGCCGGCGGTCGAACAGGAACCCGGACACCTTCTTGCCGCGGCGCAGGAACTGGTCGGCGAAGAAGACACCGAGCCACGGCCCGATCCAGTACGCGATGACCAGCAGGAAGTTGTTGTAGTTCGTGCCGGCGTCGGGCAGGCCCGCCAGGGCGACGAAGAACCCGGCGACGCCAAACACGATGGCCACCAGCGCCCGGCGCAGCGTGAGCGGCAGCTTGAAACCGAGGGCGAGGAAGGACATCGAGCCCGAGTAGACGTTCAGCGCGTTCGCGCACACGGCGCCGAGCGCGATCGCGAGCAGCGTGATGTCCGCGATCCAGGTCGGCATGTGACTGACGAAGCCCGTCGTCGGGTTGCCTGCGTACTTGGCGACGCTCGTGACGGTGGCGGCGGCCGCACCGACGATCTCGAGCACGACGCAGGACACGAAAACGCCCAGCGCCGCCCACAGGCCAGTCGCCGCGCGGTTAGTGTCCTTCGGCAGGTACCGGGTGTAGTCGCTGGCGTAGGGGTTCCAGCCGGCCGCGTACCCGAACGCCGCGCCGAACGTGATGAGCCAGCCGCCGAGCGAGCCGCCCTTGATCGGCGTGATGTGCGCGCCCGGGTGCGACTTGCTGAGGATCACGATCGAGGCGATCACGAAGACCACCACCAGGAACGGGAAAGCCAGGCGCTCGAACGCGTGCACCAGGTTATGGCCGAAGAACGCGACAGCGAGCTGGGCGATGACGATGATCAGCAGGCAGATCTTGGTGTTCCAGTGCAGCAGGGCGTTCAGTGCGAACGCGCCGCTGACACTGTTGACCGCGAACCACCCGACGCCCGCGACCAGCGCATTGACTCCGGCGGGCAGGATATTGCCGCGCCAGCCGAAGCCGAGCCGCGACAGCACCATCTGCGGTACTCCGAACAGCGGGCCGCGCGCGGCGAGTACCCCCATCGACACCGAGCCCGCCGCCGTCCCGAGCAGGATCGCGAGCGCCGCTAGCCAGAAATTCAGGCCGAAGAACCAGACGCCGATGAATCCGACGAAGATCGTCGCGAACTCCATGTTGGGCGACACCCACGTCCAGAACTGCTGGAGGGGCTTGCCGTGTCGCTCGCTGAGCGGGATGTACTCGGCCCCGCCGGGCTCGATCGTCGCTACCTTGGCACCGTAGGTGCCCTCGCGAACATCGGCCTCGATCACCGCGGTGCCGCCCGCGCTTGTGGTCTCGGTCACTTCTGTACACCCCTCAGCTCGATGTGGCACGCAGGGTTGGCTGCGCGGGCAGCCGGGTGGTTGATAATGACCCAGTCAGCGCGCCCCATGATGGCGGCCGTGACGTGGCCAGCGTGGCCAGCGTGCCGTGCGGAGCGGCTCGCGGCCAAGTGTGACGCACCATTGTTTCCAACATGTGTCTTCTCGCACCGCATTCCCCTGGTGTCGCGTCTGCCCGCAGCCCGCCGCCGCAGTGCTGACCCGCCGCCGCCTGCCCGGACCACCGCCGCCTGCCCGGACCGCCGCCGCCTGCCCGGACCGCCTATTTCTATCGTGCTACGATATAAATCGTGACCGCAGACGCTGCCCGGGTAGCCAGGCCCGCATACTTCGCCATGGTGATGGCGACCGGGATCGTGGCCACCGGCCTCCGGCAGGACGGCTGGCAGGCCGCCTCCGATGCGCTGGTGGTGATCGCGGCCGCGGTGTGGGTGACCGCGATCGCGACGACCCTCGGGCGGCTCGTCCGGTCGCCGGCCGCCGTGCGCGCCGACTCGAGGGCACCGGGGAGAGCGTTCGCCTGGTACGCCGTCGTCGCCGCCTGCGTTGTTCTCGGCAGCTGCCTCGCCAGGCTGGGCGGGCCCGGCATCCCCGCGGCGGCAGCGCTGGCGGGCACTGGCGTGGTCGCCTGGCTGGCGGTGACCGGCCTGGTCCCGGCCAGGCTCGCGCGCCGGGCGGCGCGGCCTGACCTGCCCGGCGTCACCGGTTCCTGGTACCTGTGGCCGGTGGCGACTCAGTCGGTGGCCATCGCCGTCGCGGTTCTCGCGGCCGACGGTGAGGTGCCGGCCGGGCCGGGCGTGATCGTCGCGATCGCAGCCTGGTCGGCCGGTGTAGCGCTGTACCTCCTGACATCGATCCTGGTTGCGACCCGGCTGGCGCGCGCCGGCCCGGGGCCGACCGGAACCAGGGCGGCGTACTGGGTCGCCATGGGGGCGGCAGCGATCAGCGTGCTGGCAGCCGCACTGATCGTCAGCGTCCCCCGGGTGGCGGCCGCACAGAGCGCCGGCCCGGCGGTGAAGGGCATCGGCGTGCTGCTGTGGTCCGCCGCTACGGCGCTCTACCTGGTGCTCGCCCTGGTGACGGCCCGGTGGTGGGCCAGGACCCGGAGCCGGCCCGGCTATCAGAAGTCGACCTGGGTGATCGTGTTCCCGCTCGGCATGTACGCAGTAGCGAGCTGGCAGCTCGGGGCGGCGACCGGACTGACGTTCCTGCACCGCATCGGCACGGCCGCGGTCTGGCCAGCCGCTCTCGCCTGGGCCGTCACGTGCGCCGCGCTGGGCGTCTCGGTGGCCGGGCGCGCCGGGCGCGCCGTCTCGGCGCGACTGCGCTCGGTGCTGCTGCGCTCGAGGCGGCTGCGCTCGGTGCTGCTGCGCTCGAGGCGGCTGCGCTCGAGGATGCCGCGACCGCCGCGCTCACACCTCGACCATCCGGCAGGCCTGCGGCGCTACACGTTCGAGGCCCTGGTCACAATCCCGCCGGACGGTGCCCAGTCTGCTGCCGTGCCGGGTCCGGACTGGCACGGCGTCATCCGGGCCGGGGCCTCCGGCGACGGCAGCCCGGCAGGCCTGTTCAGCGC
>JBOHCP010000099.1:0-11255 GCA_050698875.1 Streptosporangiaceae bacterium
CTGCCGACGCCGATCACCACGCACCTTTGCAGCGCGTGAATGATCTCCGCGTCGATCCGCATGCCCCACGAGGTCATGACGGCGTCCGCATCACGGACACCCTCGATGAACTCGGCGCGCGTATTCGCCTGGACCGCGACGATGTCCGCGATCGGCCCGAGCGACTCCAGCTCGAATGACCAGTCGTGGTCAACGGTCTGGTCTTGCGCGTGCTTCGGGACCCGTATGGCGACCTTGCTCTTCGCCATGCCCTGCCCTTCTCTCCAGTTTCCGATGATCCGTTACTACCGCTGCTGCGGGGACGATTCCAGGAAACCGCACCAGACCGACCTAATCCAGTGCCCGCCGCGCTTCAGGGCGCCTGACTCGGTGATCAGGGTGCGCCTGCAGCGGATGCCCGCGGCGGCTTCGGGGAACACTGTGCAGCGTGGCCCTGCGAACAACCGGGAACGCGATCGTCATCGTCGGCGGTGGTGTCGCAGGGGGCAACGCCGCCGCGACGCTCCGGGAGGAGGGCTTCGCCGGCCCGGTGGTGGTCATCAACCGGGAACCGGGCATCCCCTTCGGCCGTCCGCCGCTGTCGAAGACGTACCTGCGCTCAGAAGAGGATCTCGACGGCTGGTACGTCAGGCCGGCGGGCTGGTACGCCGACCACGACGTCGAGCTTCGCAGTGGAACCACCGCGGCAGCCGTCGATCCGGCAGCGCACACCGTCACGCTGCAGTCAGGTGAAGAACTCGGCTACCAGCGCGTGCTGATCGCGACGGGAGGACGGAACCGGAATCTCAAGATCCCCGGCGCCGAGCTGCCGGGCATTCACTACCTGCGCACCGTGGCCGAGTGCGATGCGATCAAGCGGGAAGCGGCGCCAGGACGGCGCGCGGTCGTCGTAGGCATGGGATTTATCGGCTGCGAGGTAGCGGCCTCGCTGACCCAGCTTGGCGTGCGGGTAACCGCCCTGTTTCCTGGCGAGGCCCCGCTGGAGCGGGTTCTCGGCGGCCAGGTCGGCGGACTGATGGCCGCCATTCACCGCGAGAACGGCGTCGAGCTGCTGGCTGGCGGCCAGGCCGCCGCCTTCGAGGGCACGCAGCGGCTCGAGGCCGTCGTGACGGCCGAGGGTCACCGGATCGGCTGTGACTTCGCCGTGGCGGGCGTCGGCATCGAACCTGACATCCCCGCGGTCGCAGTCGCGCGGGACAACGGGATTCTGGCGGACCAGTTCTGCCGCGCCAGCGCCCCCGACGTCTATGTGGCCGGCGATGTGGCCAACCATCTCCACCCGCTGTTCGGGCGGATCCGGGTGGAGCACTTCAACAACGCGGAAAAGCAAGGCGCAGCCGCGGCGAGGTCCATGCTGGGCTCGACTGATCCCTACGACTACCTGCACACCTTCTGGTCCGATCAGTATGAGCACAAGATCGAGTACGTCGGTCACGCCGCCAGGTGGGATGAGTTCGTGGTCCGCGGCAGCGTGCCGGATGGCCGGCTGATCGGCTTCTACCTGGCGGGCGGAGTGGTGCTGGCCGCGGTCGGTCTGGACCGCGGCGGCGATCCCGAGCTTGACGTCGACGGCGAGATGGCAGCCGCCGCCAGGCTGGTGGCTGCGCGCGCTCGGCCGGATCCTGCCGCGCTTGCCGATGACGGCACGGACCTGGGGTCGCTGAGCCCGCGCTGACGCGCCGTCCCTAGGCGTTCGAGAACAGCGGGATGTTCGCCCCGCTCGCCGCCGCGAGCGGGCCGTCAAGCAGCGCGACGATCAGCGCCGCCATGTCATCCGGGGTCAGGCCAGGGCGCAGCGCCGGGTTGGCTCGGCGCAGCATCTCGGTGTCAACGGCCCCGGGGCTCAGGCAGACCGCGCTGATGCCGTGCTGCTTGCCCTCGACCGCAATCGCCTCGGTGAGCCCGATGACCCCGTACTTGGACACGTTGTACGCGGCTAGCCCAGGGAACTTCTCGGTGGCGTACACCCCGGACAGCGACCCGATCGTGACGATCCGACCCTCACCGGCGCGGGCCATCGCGGTGAACGCCGCGCGACAACACAGGAACGTGCCCGTCAGGTTGACACCCAGTGTCTCGTCCCACAATGCGGACGTTGTCTCGGCGAACAGCCTCGGCGTCAGCACCCCGGCCGCGCAGATCAGCACGCCGAGCTCGCCAGCGCGGGTGACAGCGGCGAACAGGCGCTCGACCGCGGCCTCGCTGCTGACGTCGGTCGGTACGGGGATCGCCCTGCCGCCCGCGTCTTCGATCCGGCGGGCCACGCCGTCGAGAGCCTGCCGATCCCGGGCGGCCAGCACCACGTGAGCCCCTGCCGCCGCGACCGCCGCGGCGGTGGCCGCCCCGATCCCCCGGCTGGCCCCCGTGATCACCGCGACCCGCCCCGCCAGCCACCGGCCGCCGGAAGCAGGCGGGTTCCCGGCGCACGGCGCACGCTCCGTCAGCTCACGCATAGGTCACGCACCAGCCACCCGCCGGTAGAGACGCTCGTGTGCATCCAGGCTCAGTTCCAGGTCAAGCTGGCCCTCGGCGTGGTCGCGGCAGGCTGACCGGGAGATTCCGGCTGCGTCTGATACTGCTGCGGCGGCGGCTTGCAGGTCGTCCGGCGGCACCAGGAACCCCGTTACGCCATCCATGATCACCTCGCTGAGTCCGCCACGCCGGAACGCGACAACGGGAGTTCCGCACGCCTGTGCCTCGGCAGCGGCCATCCCGAAGGGCTCGTCCCAGCGGGCGGGAAATAGCACCACCGCCGCCCTTGCCATGGCCTCCCACAGCGCGGTCCGAGGAACTGCCTCGTGAATGGTGACCCCCGGCCAGCTTCGCCGCGGCTCGATCTGCTCCCGGCTGTACTCAGGATCGTAGCCGTCGCCGTACACGTGGATCGGCATTCCCGCCGCGCAGGCGATGTCGATGGCCTCGGCGGCACCCTTCTCGGGACTCAGGCGGCCGGCGAACAGCGCGCCGTTTCCGGCCAGTCCCGACCAGCGGATGCCAGCCGTGCGCGGGTACGGCGGCAGGATCGCGTCGACGCGGACGACCCGGCGCCAGGCACCCGCCTGGAATGCCGACACCGCAGCTATCGCCGGCGGACTGCCGCACCGCTCCGCCTGACGAAGCGCCGCCGACACCTGCTCGTCCGGCGGCAGGTGGAGGGTGTGCACGACCGGTGCGTGCAGCGCGGGCGCAAGCTGAACCGCGGGCGCGTCGAAGGCGTGATTGTGGATCACGTCATACCTTGTCCGCCGCATGGTCGCATAGGCAGCGGCGAAGGCGGACTCGGCTGCCGCCGTCCCCGCGGGAGCGGCCTCCGGTGCCGCGCCGCCGCCTGGCACGAACGCCCGGTAGAGACTGGCCGCCAAGAACGCAGGGTCGATTCCGGTATCGATGACCTCGACTCCGGGAATCTGTGATCCAGAAGCGGCGTAGACGTGCACGTCGTGCCCCCGTCCGGTCAGGCCGCGGGCCAGATCGGACACGAACGCCTGTGAACCACCGAGCTGAGGCTCCCGGATCGCGGTCACCAGCGGTGCCATGATCGCAATCTTCATCCGTCCAGCACCTTGAAGGCCACGTCGCGCGGCGGATTGACGTGCAGCACCTCGAAGGGAACCTGCCGCGATCCGCGGCGGCGGACCTCGTCGGACGCGTCGGGGTAGAAGATCTCGGCCAGCTCCACCGCCTCGTGATAGCTGCCGAACTCCAGAGCCATCGGGCCGGCGAAGGTGACGTGCCGGTAGCCACGCGCTGACAGCCAGTCGATGTGGTTTGGCCAGATGATGGCCACGCATCCGGCCGGCCTGCACACCCGCTCCATCTCGGCAAGACCTGCCTCGCCGCCGTGCTCCGGCGCGGGCGTGAAGGCTGAGCAGGAGACGACCAGGTCGGCGAACTGATCGGGAAGCGGCAGCTCGTCGAAGAACCCGCGGACTACCCGAACCCGGTCCCCGTGGTCGGCTGCCGCGAGCTTCCGGCGAAGAATCCGGCGCAGGGGCTGCGCGGGTTCAACCGCCACGATGCGCTGCCCGCGCTCGATGAGATCCATCGTCAGCCGCCCCGCGCCGGCGCCGACCTCGGCTATCCGGTCCAGGTCGCGCGGCAGCCAGCTCACGACCTGAGGATGGAGCCGCTCGGCGGTGGCCAGCCGGTCATAGAGCTCTGGCTCGAGCCGGTACAGCAATTCCCAGGCCAGCGCCGCGTCGTCGTGCGGATCACCGGCCCCCAGCGGGATAAACCGGCTGGCCTCGGCGCGGGTGAACACGTCCAGGTTCGCCGCCCCGTACCGGCTCCGCAACTCCCGGCCCGTCTCGGCCCGAGCCCCGGAGGATTCGACGCCCGCCATGGCCGGACCTCCTACCTGTCCGCGCGCTAGCCCGGGCCTGAGACTTCGGCACCGATCTCAGCCCAGTTCTTGTCGGTCTCCCAGACGCGGACCGACCGCAGCAGGCCGTCGGGAAACTCCGGCCGCAGCCGCTCCCAGAATGCCTGGGCGAGGTTCTCGGTGGTCGGGACGCGCCCCCTGAGCCATAGGACGTCCGTATTCAGATTGCGGTGATCCACGTCGTGGATGACCTGCCTGCCGATGACATCCGCCAGCGACTTGAGGTCCCACACGTAGCCGGTGGCCTGATCGACCTCGCCGGCCACGACAACCTCCACCACGTAGTTGTGCCCGTGCAGATTCGCGCACTTCCCGAATACACGCCGGTTCTCTTCGTCGGACAGGTCCGGATCGCACAGCTGGTGCGCGGCGTTGAAGGTTTCACGGCGGCCGACGTGGACGACCATAAGCTTTGTCCTCTTTCGAGGCGGCCGACGCCGGCGAACGGCACACGGCCAGCGCGCCCAGGGTGACAGCCTCTGGCTGGCACCGCAGCGCGCGCTGACTGAGCACGGCTTCGAGCCACGGCATGACGATCACGGCACCGTCCTTATACCCAATTGCCCGTTCCGCCGCCGGGCGAAACTGCCGCCCGAGGTGGTGAGCCGCGCTGCCTCTAGGCTGGCGGAACCTTCTTGATCATCACGCAGTTCTTGATGCCCTTGGGCCGGTCGTAGCCGAAGCCGGCTTGCTCGAACATGCTGCGGGTGGCGTTGTACAGGAACGACGCCGAAGTCTTCTTGCCCTGCGTGTCCTGCGGGTAGGCCTCCACCACGCCACCGCCTGCCTGCGCGATCAGATCCAGGGCACCGCGGAGCGCGACGGCTGCCTCTCCCTTGCGCCGGTAGTCCTTGTCTACGAAGAAGCAGGTGAGCCGGTAGTCGGGCAGCCTGTCCAGGCCAGCCTCGTACTCCTTGCGATGGTAGATGTTCGGCAGTTCGTCCGGGCTGCCGTACTCGCACCAGGCCACCGCGACCTCACCGTCGAAGACCAGCGCAGCGTGAGCTCGGCCCTCGTTCACGAGCCGCTCCTTGAGGGTGCGGTTACCCTCCACGGTCTGCCCCTTCGCGGCGCATGTCCGGTGGAACAGGGCCTGGTGCCGGCCATCAGGGCCTTCGCAAATCCGCAGGCTCGACTCATTGTGGAACCAGGTGCACCAGCAACCGCCCCAGACTCCGTTGTGCCGCTCGGCGAGCGCGGCAAAAGCGTCCCAGGTGTCGGGACCGAGCGGTTTGACCGTGTACTCGCTCATGGCGTCTTGCCTCCATGCCGGACCGACGGCTGCGCGTGGTTGCAGCCTAGGACGAGTTGCGGACGGTCCACGTCCGCTATCTGTCGGGGGCGGAGCACCACCGCTGCCGGATGAGAGCATGGGCGGGTGGAACTGCGCCAGGGTGACGGCCGGGTGGTCGCGCTGGAGGTTGTCGGTGATCGCGACGCGACACCGGTCCTCGTCTGCCACGGCCTGGCTGATTCGCGGCTGGCAGCGCTGTGGCTCCGGCCAGCCGCGGAGGAGCTAGGACTCTGCATGATCGCACCTGACCGCCCCGGCACCGGCGGTACCGACCGTCGCATGATGCGCCAGCTTGGAGACTGGGCCGAGGATGTCACGCTGATACTCGACGCGCTCGGGGTGGACTCGGCTGCCTTGCTGGGCATCTCCGGCGGCGGGCCGTTCGCGGCAGCCTGCGCAGCCCGGATTCCCGGCCGGGTCCGCAGCCTGATGCTCGTCTCGGCGCTCGGCGCGCCGCACTGGCCGAGCGGCGGGATGGCGTCAGGGGAACGACTGTCCCTGCTGCTCGCCGCGCACGCGCCCGCATTCGGCGGCTGGTCGCTCGACCGCCTGGCAGCGCTGGCGCGCCGCTGGCCAGAGCTATTCCTGCGCCTCGCCGCAACCGCGCAATCCGACGTCGACATCCGCGCCCTCCAGCACCCGGGCATGCGCGAATCGTTCCTCACCAGCTATGTCGAAGCATTCCGCAAAGGCAGCTGGGGTGTCGCCCAGGACCTGCGGCTGCTCACCCAGCCCTGGGATTTCGACCTCGGCTCCATTACTGCGCCGACCTGGGTCAGGCAGGGCGACGCCGACACCACCGTCCCGGTCCAGCACGCCCGCCTGTATGCCGAGGCGATACCCGGCGCGCAGCTTGGCATCTGCCCAGGCCACGGCCACTTCTCGATCTTCAGCGACCCGCGCGGCCTACTCGCCCCGCTCGCCGCATAGACCAGCTCCCTCGGCGGCCGTGAGCGTGCCTCGCGTGCCCAGCCCCGCGGACACAGCGGGCACCGCGCGGAGCTCAGCTACCAGTGGCCTGCCGAGGGGCACCGAGGCCGTGATCGCCAGGCCCACGAGGCACGACCGGCCAGACGTCGATCACCAGGTCGTCGCGAACGACGAAGAAGGCGTCGTACATGTTGACGGTGCCGGGCGAGTAACCGGGTATGAGCGCCACCGAGTCGCCGACGCGCAGCGACGAGCCCGCCGACGCGGAGAAGATGCCGTGTTCTTCATCGAAGCGAGATACCTCATGGGCATGACCGTCGATCGTCACGTCGGCTGGATCGGCGACGGACTTGTTGCCAGCGTCCACGATCACCTTGTCGCTCTGCCTGCTGATGACGCTCGCCTGGATGGTAAGCGAGTGCTCAAAGCCCGGCACCATCTGCCCGTGATAGTTGTCCATCACCACGTAGGTGCCAGCCTGAATCTCGGTGATTCCCGGGTACGCCGCGGTCCACTCCCACGTTGCGACGCCACCTGCTGACCGCGTCGGACACGGCACGCCCGCAGCATCGATCCGGTCAGCCACGTCGACGAAGAAGTCCATGGCCGCACGCTGCCGCTTGTGCCGCAGGTCCGCGTCGAGGGTCAGCGAGCAGTGCCCCTCATAGCCGGTGATGCCCGCAAACCGGAGCCCAGGCAGATCAGCCACGACCCTGGCGAGAGCCACGGCAGCCGCCGCGGTATCGACCCCGCACCGGTCCATGCCCGTGTCGACCTCGACGGCGACGCCTAGCGCCGCGCCCGCCCGCACGGCCGCGTCCGACAGGGCCCGAGCGTGCGCGTCCTCGTCGACGGCCACCACGATCGTGTGGTCCCGCCCGAGCGCGGCGAGCGCGGCGATCTTCGCCGGGTGCGAGACCGTGTTGACGACGAACAGGTCATCCAGGCCCGCCCCGGCGAGCACGAGCGCTTCCCAGACGGTCGCCATCGACAGGCCGCGCGCGCCCGCCTGTACCTGCAGGCGCGCCAGCTCCGGGCTCTTGTGCGTCTTGTAGTGCGGGCGCAACACAGCTCCTCCGATGGCCTCCAGCCCGGCCGCCATGTGGTCGATGTTGCGCCGCGCGGCGTCGAGGTCCAGCACCAGGGCGGGTGTCGCGAGTTCCCGGCGGTGCCGGCCGATGGCATACCCGTACTGGCCCGCCGCCTGGTCACGCGCCTGCATAACGAGACTGGCGCCGTCCACGTGCACTCCCTCCGCATAAACCGTGTTGCCCGGGCTACGGTCACTCGATAGCTGGTCCGAGGCATCGGATCACCCGCAGCGGCTCGCCGCCGCCTGCGACGAGCTGCAACGACAGGCTCGCGGCGAGGGCGAACGCCTGGCCGCGGCGCACCGGCACGGCGCCCGCGTCGGTATCGATCACGCCACTGCCGGCCGTCACGATGGCCATCGAGAACCGGCCGTCGGTCACCTCGATCTCGCCCTGAACGTCCAGCGCTGTCGGGGAAGGCGACATACACCTCGCCCGCGGCTACGTCGCTGCGGTGGAGGGCGCCGCGAATGGCCGCGCTGTCGGGCCGGCGCACCGCCTCGGCAAACCACCGCCTGTCGACGCCTGGCACGAAGCCGATCGCAGCGTGCGCGGGCTCGATGCCGTCACCCGGCGTATCGAGCAGGATCCACGCCTCGGCCTTGCCGAACGGAGAACCCAGATGGCGGCGCGCCCAGGCCCGCGACGGGTGAGCGTGCACCGGCACTGGCCCGGCCGGCGACAAGAGCTTGACGAGCACGCCGGTGATCGGCCCGGAGCGCTCGGCGAAGCGCTCCCCCACCATCTCCGCTTGCAGCCACTCGATGATCTCTGCCAGGGTAACCGGGCCGAGGCCGGGTACCGAGACGGTGCTCAGGCCCTGCGGCCGGCCTTCCGGGTCTGCGTTGCCGGCCAGCGTGCACGAGCCGACCCAGTCCTCTGACCACCAGTCGTCTGGCCGTTCCGGCTCGCCGCGGAACGCCCTGGTCAGCGCGCCACCCTGATAGAAGCGGTACAGCGGGTGATGCGCGAGCGGCAGCGGCCTCCGGATGGCCTCGCGCACGAGGTCGAGCCGATCGCTGACCCGCCCAGTCACCGCAGCTCCCTACAGCTCGGCGTTCACGATGAAACCGCCGTCGGCCAGCAGCGTCGCGCAGGTCACATAGCTGGCGTCATCCGACAGCAGCAACGCGATCGCGCCAGCCAGCTCCGACGGCTCGGCCGGCCGGTGCAGCGCGATCCGCTGGGTGTAGTACTCAACCGCGGCGGGGTCGTCCATCATCGGCGCGCTCATGTTCGTCAGCACCCAGCCAGGCTCGACCGCGTTGACCCGGATCCCGTGCTCGCCGAGGTTGCAGCCGAGAGCCTTGGCCAGCATGCTGATCGCGCCCTTGGTGCCGCAGTAGGCGGTCTGGTACGGCGCGCCGACGTGCGCGGAGATGGAGCTGACGCAGCAGATCGCGCCGCCGTGGCCTTCCCGGATCATCTGCTTCGCCGCTTCGGTGCAGACAACCCAGGTACCGCGGACGTTGGTCTCGAACAGCTCGTCGAAGTCCTCGATGCTCGTCTCGTCCCACTTCAGGAACGGGTTGATCGCGGCGTTGGAGACGACGTAGTCCAGCCGGCCGCCGCGCTCGGCGACGGCAGCGACCATCGCGACGACCTGATCGGGATCGCGCATGTCCGCGACGACCGGGAAGCCGGCGCCGTCGGCCGCCCCGGCGTGCGGTACTTCGGATGCACTCGGCCGAACCACGTCGGCAGCGTGCCGGTCTCGCCCATCTTGAACCAGATCCGGGTCGAGACGTTGTTGCACCCCTGGCACACCGCCAGCGTGGAGGAGAACATCGCTGCCAGCACGAACACCCAGGCAGATCCCCACAGCCGGTGGGCGATCGCGAGGCCGGGCAAGTCGGGCGAGTTGACCAGTGCCTTCGGGCTGCTTCCGGTCAGGATCGAGGTGCCCCAGCCGAGGATCTGGCCCCAGTAGACGAAGACGAGGAAGAGGCCAAGCGCGATGATCGCGATCATCGTGGCCCGCGGGATGTTCCGCCGCGGGCGGCTCGTCTCCTCGGCGAGCGGAGCCGCCGCCTCCCAGCCGGTCAGCCCTTGCAGCGAGAACACGACCGCCAGCGCGAAGCCCGCAGCGGACAGGCTGTGCGACGGGATCCAACTGCTGGCGAGGTTGTCTCCGCCCGGACCGGGGCTGATGAACCCGGACAGGGCCAGCGCGAACACGATGGCCATCTCGGCCAGGCCCAAGCCCACGAGCACGCGGACCGACAGCGAGAGGCCGCGCCAGGCCAGGAAGGCGACGAACGGCGCTCCCACGATGAGCGTCAGCCACCACAGGTAGGGTGCGTTGATCCCGTAGTGCGTCTTCAGCTCCTGCTGCAGGAGGTACCCGAAGTAGGCGTAGATAGGCCCGGCGGCCAGCGGGTTGTAGAACACGTACATCCACGCGGTCAGGAAACCGACCCGCGGGTTGATGGCCCGGCTGACAAAGGTGTAGTAGCCGCCGGCCGAGCTCATGTGCTTGGACAGCTGCACCAGCGTGCTGCCGAGCATCAGCACGATGCACACGCCGAGCACGTAGGCGAGCGGCGCCGTTATGCCGGTGAGCGAGACGACGTACTGGGTGAAGAACAGGCCGGCGATGGCGGGCGCGATCGTGGCGACCGCCTGCATGGTCGCGCCGGGCAGCCCGATCGCTGCTGCCTTGAGCCGCGTGCCGGTCATGGTGGCTTGCAGCGGGCCTGCCGCCTCATGCGTGGCCATCTGATACCCCTCTCGTGGCTTTCTTAGCGGAGTGCGCCATTACTCTTCTTCCTCGGTGTCGGCCGCCAGGAGGTAGCGCTCACAGGCGGCGTCCGGCTTGACAAAGTTGTGTACGACCGCGCGGACCGCCCGGATCATGCCCACCGGGCGATCGCTCTGGAAGATGTTGCGGCCCATGTCCACGCCCGCCGCCCCGGCTTCGACGGCTCGGTAGGCCATGGTGAGCGCGTCCAGTTCTGGCAGCTTCCTGCCGCCCGCCATGACGACGGGCACCGGCACGCGGCGGTGACCGTGTCGAACCCGTCGTCGCAGTAGTAGGTCTTGACCGCGTGCGCGCCCAGCTCCGCGCAGATCCGCACCGCCAGCCGCAGGTACCTGGCGTCCCTGGTGAGCTCGCGGCCCACCGCGGTGACCGCGAGCACGGGAATGCCGTAGCGCTGGGCCTCGTCAACCAGCACGGTCATGTTGTGCACGGACTGGGTTTCGAACTGCCCGCCGATGAACACCTGGACGGCCACCGCCGCCGCGTTGATGCGCGCCGCGTCCGCCATGCTGACCGCGATCTGCTCGTCGGACAGCTCCCGCAGGATGCTGGGCCCGCCGCTGGCGCGCAGCACGATCGGCGTCCGGCACGCGGGCGGAATCGTCGACCGGACCATCCCGCGGGTCGTCATCAGCGCGTCGGCGTGCGGCAGCAGCGGCACGATGGACAGGTCGACTCGCTCCAGCCCGGCCGTGGGCCCCTGGAAGTAGCCGTGGTCAATAGCGAGCATCACGGTCCGCCCCGTGTCGGGCGAGAACACGTGCGCGAGCCGGCTCTGCATGCCCCAGTCCAGTGCAC
>JBOHCP010000100.1:0-11206 GCA_050698875.1 Streptosporangiaceae bacterium
GGCCATCAGCGATGCTGGTGCGTGACGCACCGATTGAGCTCAGGCCGTCGCTCGCTACAGGTCTCACCAGTCATGCACGGTGCCGTCGCGGAGTCTGGAGTAGGGCAGATACGCACGCTGGTAGGGGAACGCCGACGCCGCCGCCTCCTCGTCGATGCTGACGCCGAGGCCCGGCTGGTCTCCCGGATGGAGTTGCCCGTCGACAAACGTCGCAGCGCCCTCGAACACACTGCGCGTCGCCGAGCTGTGCTCCATGTACTCCTGAATCCCGAAGTTGTGGATCGCCAGTCCGAGGTGAAGCTGCGCTGCCAGCCCGACGGGGGACACGTCGGTGGGCCCGTGGAATCCTGACTTGATCTGGTACTGAGCTGCGTAGTCGACGAGTTTCTTCAGCGGCGAGATGCCGCCGAAGTGGGTCGCTGAGGCCCGGACATAGTCGATCAGCTGCTCCTGGATAAGGGTTTGGTAGTCCCACACCGTGTTGAACACCTCACCGATCGCCAGCGGGGTAATGGTGTGATGCCTGACCAGCCGCAGCCCATCCTGGTTCTCAGCCGGGGTGCAGTCCTCGAGCCAGAAGAGCCCGTACGGCTCGAGGGCCTTTCCGAGCCTCGCAGCCTGTATCGGCGTGAGCCTGTGGTGGGCGTCGTGGAGCAGCGGCAGCGCCGGGCCGAACTCGTTCCGCACGGCTTCGAAAACGCCGGGTACGTGGCGCAGGTACGCGTCGGTGTCCCAGTCCTCCTCGAGCGGGAAGGACCCGCGTCCCCCAGGCTCGTAGTCGTATCGCTCACCCGACGGCTGTGGCTGGGAGGCCACGCCATACAGAGCCTTGATGCCTGGCACCGCAGTCTGCACCCGGATCGCGGTATATCCGCGGTCGAGGTAGGCGCGGATCGAGTCGAACAATTCGTCGATGGTGGCCCCAGAGGCGTGGCCGTAAGCTCGCAGGCCCGTGCGACACGCGCCGCCGAGCAGTTGATAAAGCGGCAGGCCGGCGATCTTGCCCTTGATGTCCCAGAGCGCCATGTCGACGGCTGCTATCGCGGCCATCGTTACCGGACCTCGTCGCCAGTAGCCGCTCCGGTACAGGAACTGCCAGGTGTCCTCGATCCGCTGCGGGTCCTTCCCGATGAGCAGGGGCGCAGCGTGGTCCTGGAGATAGGCCGCGACCGCGAGTTCACGACCATTGAGAGTGGCGTCGCCCAGCCCCGTCACACCCTCCTCCGTCGTGACCTTCAACGTGACGAAATTGCGGGTCGGGCTCGTCACGATGATGTCGGTGCGGACGATCTTCATGATGAACTCCTCACGACCGTATTGGCACGGGCCCGGCGACGCGGGTCGACTCATAAGTCGCCAGCGTCAGCGCGATCGCCAGCCGCGCCTGGTCAAGGCTGACGACGAGCTCCGCGTTTCCGTCCCGTGCCTCGATGAAGTTTTGGTACTGGTAGCACTTCTTCACAATGGTGTCAGACAGGTGCCTGGGGTCGCTGGTCGCCGTCGGCTCGCTCGGCGCCGCCGCGTACTGCGCGAGTTGATTGTTCGAGTCCGGCGAGGAACTGGCGAAAGCCTCGGGTTGCTCGCCGGTGGTGGTGGTGGTGGTGGTGTGGATGAAGACCAGCTCGTCGTTTTCTATGAGAGCCGCGATCACCGTGAACCTGCAGTCTTGCGGAGACGCCGGGCAACGCGGCAGTTGTACCGAGGATCGTCGCGAGGGCACCGCTCTTGAACCGAACGACTGCCACGCCGACGTCTTCGACTTCGATGCGCTGGTGCGCGAGACAACCCGTGTAGGCGAACACCTCGGCCCGCCGGCCGAGCGCTGCGGTGAGCAGCTCGATGGGCTTCTCCACGATCACATTCTTACCTGCCCCCAGGGCACGCACCGCGATCTCGGCGTGCAGCCCGCCGGGCACCACACGGCAACTATGTCGAACTCGGCCGGGCCGTCGAGAGCGCTGTCAAGGTCGCAGTACGCCGTGGTCGAGTACCTGTCCGCGACGGTGTCGGCGACCGCATGATCGGTG
Organism: Streptosporangiaceae bacterium; assembly: GCA_050698875.1. Taxonomy (GTDB): domain Bacteria; phylum Actinomycetota; class Actinomycetes; order Streptosporangiales; family Streptosporangiaceae; genus JAJYUU01. The sequence continues at coordinate 2,028 of JBOHCP010000100.1, forward strand.
TCGATCACGCACGCGAGCAGCCCGCCGCCGATGATGACGACGCGCAGCGGCTCGGTGTCGACCGGCGTCACCCAGTCTCCTCTCGGCCGCGGCGTGGATCGGTGTATCTCATTCACCGGCCAGCGGCGCAAGGATGGCAAGCGGTTGCCAACAGTTGCCTCGGTGCGCCAGGAAGTCGCTGGTCATGAGATCGAAGCGCGCGTTGTCGACCTCCCGGACTCGGCTACCGGGTCAACCCCGTCGCCTTCGCCGCGATCATCCGGGGACTGCAGGCAAGCGCGGCGCGCGCCGGCTACACGGTGTTGTTGATCGACAGCGAGGAGTCGGAGGGAGTCGGAGGCGATCGAGCGCGAGGCCTTGATCCGCGCCTTGCCGCTTGTTGACGGCGTCGTACTGGGAAGCTCTCGGCTTCGGACTCGGGCATTCGCACGGTCGCCAAGCAACGACCGCTGGTCGTCGTCAACCGTGGCGTCAGCGACGTGCCAAGCGTCGTCATCGACAATCGCGGTGGCGTACGCAGCGCGCTAGGGCACCTCGCGGGCCTCGGCCACGAGGTGACTGACGTACGCGGCAGGACCCGAGGCCTCCTGGCCAGACGGCGTCCGCTGGCGTGCGCTCCGCGAGCGGGCGGGCGACTTCGGCGTCCGCGTCCACCGGCGTGGCCCGTTTTCCCCGACCATCGGCGGCGGGATGCGGGCAGCTGAGGTGCTGTGCCAGCATCCGACGTCCGCCGTTATCGCCTATAACGATCAGGTCGCGATCGGCATCATGAGGCGGCTAGTGCAGCTGGGCGCGCGGATTCCGGTGAATGTCAGCGTCGTCCGCTTCGACAACATCGTGCCAGCCGTGCTGGTCACGCCAGGTCTGACGACTGTAGAGGCGCCCTTGTATGCCCAGGCATGACAGCGGTCCGCAACCTGCTGGCCAGCATCGGCGGCGCGCGGCTGCGGACGGGTCGGGCAGTGGTGCTCCCTACGCGGCTCGTGGTGCGCGGGTCCACCGCGGCGCCGGGGCGCTACGATCCGGCCACCTGGGAGATCCTGGGTGGCGGCACGGGCGGGCAAGTGAGTGACTGAGTGAATGGTTGTTCGGTCATCGGCACAGGTCGCCCGCAAACTCGGCAACGGCGGTCACCAGTTCCTCGTCTCCCGCGAGCTTCGGGTCCAGAAACGCGACCGCATTCCTGGCGCCGTCTAGACTTCGGGCCGACATCATCGCGGTGACCAGGTCAGCGGCCGCCGGATCGACTACGGGCACACCCAGGCCCCGCAGATGTGCCACCCAGGCGCCGAGCACTCGCACCACGCCGACCGGTAGCTGACCAGCTGCACGCTCCGGCCGCAGGACTGGGAGAACGCGAACCCGCAGTTTCTGCGAACCGTCGATGGCAATCTGCGCGAGCTGATGCCGAATTCGCGCGTTGCGGAACCGCTCGAGCAACGCGTCGCAGTACGCGGCGCTGTCTGCGCGGGGCAGCGCGACGTACGGCAACGCGGCACGCCACCACTGAAGTACCCAGCCGACGACGACAGAGTCACCGATCGCGTCTGCGACCGTGAGGTGCCCGCGCAGCGGACCTGCATAAGCAAGCAGTGAGTGCGCACCGTTGAGCAGCAGCAGCTTGCGCTGCTCGTACGGCTGCACATCAGCCCTCACGAGCGCGCCCGCGCTCTCCCAGTCCGGGCGGTCGGCGGCGAAGGTATCCCCCATCACCCATTCGCTGTAGGGCTCGGTGACCACCGGGCTCAGGTCGGCATGCCCGGTACGCTCGGCTACCTCAGCGATGTCACGTGCAGTTGTCGCTGGCGTGATGCGATCGACCAGCGTGTTGACCGGGCGCACGTGCAGCATGATCCAGTCAGCGAGCGGTTCGTCCACTGCCGCGGCGAACTCCGCCGCGACGCGCAGCGCCGCTTCGCTGTTGCCGGGAAGGTTGTCGCAGGACAGGAGCGTGACCGGTCCGGCATCGGCCGTGCGCCTTGCGGCGAATCCGATGGCGAGGCGCGCAGGAGCGGTGCGGACGAGGTCCGGGAGGCCCGCCCGCCAGGCCTCGATGTCGCTGGCGACCGCTTGATCGCAAAGATCGATACCGCCAGACGCGTTTCGCCGGTACCCGGCCTCGGTAATGGTGAGGCTGACGACCGCGGTACTGGTGGCGGCCAGGTCAGCGTGCCATGCCGCACTGTCTGCAGGCCCGTGGGTGCGGCTGACAGCGCTGACAACCGCGAGCGAGTCTGCGTCGCTGCCGCGCGTCACCAGCGTGTACAGGCACTCCTGGTCGGCTAGGGCGGCTGCCAGTTGTGGGCTACGTCCCGCAAAAGCAGCCACACCCCACTCCGCCGCATCCGTTGCGCGATCTGTGTACCAGGCCTGATGCGCGCGGAAGAAAGCACCGAGGCCGAGGTGCACGTGCCTGACTGGTGCCACGGGCCTGCCGTGGCGCCCGCGTGTGAGGCGTGCCCTGGACGGTTCCGACCCGAACGTCGACGTCACAACTTGAAAGCCCTCCGCGGGTTGACGGTCACCAGCTCCTGCAGCGTGCTCGCTGCTTCTTGTTCCTGCAGACGGTGCTCAGCGACAAGTCGCGCCAGGTAACCGCTGTCCAGCCGGCGCGCCATGTCGTGTCGCGCCTTGATCGAGCACAACGCACGCGTGTCGTCGATGAACCCGGAGGTCCGGCTGAAACCGGCGGTTTCCGTGACCGCAGCGCGGTAGCGACTGATCGCGTCCGGTGCATCGAGGAACCACCACGGCGCCCCCGCGTAAACAGCCGGGTAGAAGCCTGCCAGCGGGGCGATCTCGCGCGAGAAGACGGTTTCGTCAGTCGTGAAGAGAACGAGGTGGAAGCTGGCGGCGGTGCCGAACCTGTCGAGTACCGGCCGCAGCGCGTCGGTGAACTCCGCCGCGACGGGAATGTCGTGGCCGGTGTCCGGACCGAAGCGGGCAGTGGTGGGGCCGTGATGGTTCCGCCATATCGCTGGATGCAGCGTCATCACCAGGCCATCCTCGACAGACATCCGTGCCATCTCGAAGAGCATGTTGCGCCGGAAGGAGAGGAGCTCGCTGGCGGTTGCCTCGCCCCGTCTTGCGTCACGGTACATGCGAGCGGCGTCAGCAAGTGGCAGGGGATCGGTGCGCACGTCCAGATGGCTGTGGTCCGCCGACGTCGCTCCGCGTGCGATGAAGTGCTGTCGACGCACGGTCAGCGCCCGCAGGTATCCGGGGTAGTCGCCGACGTCCTCGGCTGCCGCCGCGCCGAGTGCGTCCACTGCTGCGCTCCAGCCGGGCATCGCGGGCTCGAGGTAGCGGTCTGGACGAAACGTCGGGATGACGCGCGCGCGGAACGAGGTGTCAGCCGCGAGCGCGGCGTGGGCGGCGAGATCGTCAGCCGGGTCGTCGGTCGTAGCCAGCACCTCGACCCCGAAGCCATCGAGCAGCGCGCGCGGGCGGAACGCTTTCTTGGCGAGACACTCGGAGATCTGATCGTAGATGGCGTCCGACGTGGCAGCCGACGGGCGGAGCGTGACGTCGAAGATCTCCGCGAGCTCGCATTCGAGCCAGTAGCGCACCGGTGTGCCGCGAAAGATGTCCCAGTGGCCGCACAGCAGCCGCCACGCCCGCCGCGCCTGCGACTCGGAGAGGCGACCTAGTCCCAGCCCGAGATCCTCCAGCGCCGTGCCCGCAGCGTGCAGCAATCGCGTGACGTAGTGGTCGGGGGTGATGAGAAGCGCAGCAGGGTCAGGCAGCGGCTCGTCCCGCAGCAGCAGTTGCGGATCCACGTGGCCGTGCGGCGAGACGATCGGCAGCTCGCAGACCGATTCGTAGAGCCTGCGGGCGATCGCACGGATGCCGGGGTCCGCGGGCAGCAGTCGGTCGGGATGCAACGCGAGGGGAGTTGTCATGCCTGCCATGAGCTCATCGTCGGGCTGGCCTCGAAGCTGTGGCAAGCGGTTGCCATGAGTTGCCGGAGCGTTCGTTCTGAACCGGGCGCACCGAGTGGTTGTCTTACAGGCCGCCTGCGACCCGCAGCACGGCACCTGTTACATACGCGGCTTCAGGTCCGAGCAGCCACGCGATGGCCGGGGTGACCTCTTCCGGCTCACCGGCCCTGCCGACCGGGATGTTCGGAGCGAGTCGGTCAGGTCGGCCAGGATCTCCTGCGGCCGCGTGGATGGTGGTGCGTATCGCCCCCGGGGCCACGGCGTTGACGCGGATCTGGTCGCTGGCGAGTTCCTTGGCCAGCCCGACGGTCAGCGCCTCGACTGCCGCTTTGGCGGCGGCGTAGTGGACGTACTCGTGGGCCGAGCCGAGCGTGGCGGCAGCGGAGGAGACGTTGACGATAGCTCCACCGTGACCTCCGCGGCGGACTGACATGATCGTGCTCGCCTGCCGGGAGCACAGGATCACGCCAATGAGGTTGACGTCGATGACGTGGCGGATCAGCCGGACGGGCGTGTCTGCCAGATCGGCGATGTGGAGGGTAGCGCCGGCGTTGTTCACGACGCCGGTCACCTTGCCCAGCTGGTCGACAGCGATCGCGAACAGCCGTTCCACGTCGTGCTCGTCGGTGACGTCTGCCCTTACCAGTACACACCGCGCTCCGGCGGACTGCACCTCAGTGGCGGTCTGCTGCGCTGCGCTGTCGTCCTGCCGGTAAGCGAGTGTCAGGTCATGGCCGGCCCTGGCCAGCCGGGTGGCCGTTGCCGCTCCGATACCGCGGGTGCCGCCGGTGATGATCGTGACGGGTCGGTCGGCACTGTGCATCTGGCATCCCTGGTGTTTGTTGCGCCAGGTCAGCGTGTTACCGAGGCAAGGGCTGCCTCAGTATGTCGTACGGCGCGCTGCCTGACGGCTACGCCTCAACGGCGTTCTATGACCGTGCCGATAGCGACCGCGGTGATGATCAGGGCGCCGCGGACAACGTTCTGCCAATAGTCCGGGACGGCGAGCAAGTCGAAGCCGTTCGTGATCGCGCCCAGGATCAGCACGCCGAGGACAGTGCGCCAGACTGAGCCGAGGCCGCCGAAGATGCTGCTACCGCCGAGTGCCACGCCGGCGATCGCGAGCAGCGCCAGCGAGCCGCCCAGGCCGCTCATATCGCTTGTACCCGACCCGGTCGTCGAGGCGTCGATCAAGCCGGAGAGGCCGCAGGCGGCGCCGGTGATCACGAAGGTGACGATCACAGTCCGGTCAACCTTGAGGCCCGACAGCCGCGCGGCGTTGCGGTTGCCGCCGATGCCGTAGAGGTGGCGACCGAAGACGGTGTATGCCAGCACGAGCTGGAGGACGATGGCGACGACGGCGAAGATGATGACGGGGTACTGGACGCCACCAATCCGGTGCTGGCCGATGAACGTGAACACCCTGCTGGTCGGCGTGATCAGCAGGCCCCCGTCGGTCACCCCGACGGCGATCCCGCCGAACGAGAGGGCGGTCGCGAGCGTGGCGAGGAACGCGTTCACGTGCAGCTTCGTTACCAGCAGCCCGTTGATGAGCCCCATCGCCGCGCCGGAGACGATCGCGACAGGGAACGCCCACCACACCCCATAGTGGACGGCGGCGTAGGCGGCCAGCACCTCGCTCAGGACGAAGATCGACCCGAGCGACAGGTCGAAGTTGCCGGCGATGATCGTCAGGGTGACGGCGCAGGCGGCGACACCGATGGTCGCGTTCTGGAAGACCAGGTTGAGGAGGTTCTGTGAGGTGAGGAAGACGTTCGAAGCGATCGAGAAGTAGATGAAGAGTGCGATGGCGAAGGCGATGATGCCGTAGTCACGGACATGCTCGGCCCTGATCCGGCGCGGCGAGCGGATGCGCGGCAGGGCGACAGTACCTGCGCTGACGGGGTCTCCGGCCACGACCGGTTCCCCGGCCACGGGGTCGGACGGATGCAGGGTCATACCGTCGTACTCCCTCCAAGGCCGAACGCGGCCTCCATCACGGCCTCGATGGGCGGGTCGGCGAGGAACTCGCGAGTGACCGAGCCGCGGCGCATCACGAGCACGCGATGGGCGAGCCCGAGCACCTCCTCGATCTCCGACGAGATCAGCAGTATGGCGGTACCCTCGGCGGCCAGGTTGTTGATCAGGCGATGGATCGCTGCGCGCGCCGCGACGTCGACGCCGCGCGTCGGCTCGTCGAGAATGAGCACGCGCGGGTTGCGGAACAGCCAGCGGGCGAACAGAACTTTCTGCTGGTTGCCGCCGGAGAGGGTTGCCACCTTCGCTGACGGGACCCGCGGCTCGACCGAGAGCGAGTTCAGCAGCGACATTGTCTTCGCGCGCTCGAGGGCGCGGCGCAGTAGTCCGAATCGCGAGGCGACGGTGCGCAGGTCTGCGAATGTCGTGTTCCCCGCCACGGAGAGCTCCATGAACAACCCATCGTCCTTGCGGCTCTCGGGCAGGAACGCCATCCCGGCCGCCATCGCGTCGGCCGGCGAGCGGATGCGGCGCGCGGTGCCGTCGACGACAATCCTGCCGCGATCGATCGGATCGGCACCCGCGATCGCGCGGGCGAGCTCGCTGCGACCGCTGCCCACAAGGCCGGCGAGGCCGACGATCTCACCAGCCCGGATCTGCAGCGAGATGTCCCTGAGCACGCCCTGCCGGTGCAGGCCGGACACGTCAAGTACCACCGGTGCGGTCGAGCCTTGCAGCTTCTCGAAGTGCTCCGCCTCCGCGGCGGCACCGAACATGCCGGAGACAAGACTTTCCTCCGTTTCCTCCGCTACCGGCGCCGTCCGCACGAGGCGCCCGCTGCGCAGGACCGTCACCATGTCGGCGAGGTTGAGCACCTCGTCGAGGAAGTGGCTCACGTAGACGATCGTCCTGCCATTCTCCCGCAGGGTGCGGATCATCCGGTGGAGCGTCTTGATCTCGACGCTGGTCAGCGACGAGGTCGGCTCGTCCATCACGATCACGCGCGCGTCGCTCGCGACCGCGCGCAGGATCTCGACCTTCTGCTTGTCGGCGGTGCGCAAAGTGCCGACCTTGGCGTTTCCGTCGAGCTCGAAGCCCCACTGCGAGACGAGCTCGTCGTACTGCGTGCGCATCGTGCGCCGCTGGACCAACCCGGAGCGACGCGGCTCGATGCCGAGAAAGACGTTTTCGATCACGCTCATGTGCGGTATCGGCGAGAGCTCCTGCGCGATCGTTGCTATCCCGTCGATGCGGGCTTCGCGCGGATTCGCGTAGCGGACCGGCCGGTCGTCGATGAACAGTTGCCCGTCGTCGGGGCGGATCACGCCGCCGACAATCTTCCCGAGCGTCGACTTCCCAGCGCCGTTCGCCCCGACGAGCGCGTGCACGGAACCTCCGGCAACCTCGACGCTGACATCGTCGAGCGCCCTGGTGCCTGAGTACCGCTTGCCGATCGAGACGAGCCGAACCGGTGCGACCGCCGATGCACTCATCCGGCTCGCCTCGACCTTCCTTGGCTTACCCTACGTACCTACCCCAGCCCTCCCTCGAGAGTCCAGTCCGGCACGAAGCTCGGGTGCGAGCTCAGGAATGCCTGGTTGATGACCGCCGGTCGGCTCGAGTTGATGATGTCGACCACTTTCGGCACCGACTGCCCCTTCAGTGCGTCGTACAGATACTGGATGCCGAGCACCGACTCAGAGACCGGGTACAGGCCGAGGGTGGCGTAGACCGTCCCGGTCTTGACCTCCGCGACAACCTCCTTCGCGCCGCCGTACCCGATGACCTGGATGTTCTTGCCAGGCGTATAGCCGCCGACCAGCTTCATCGCGGTCATCGCACCAGCCGCCATCTGGTCGCCAAACGTCGCGAACACGTTGATGTTCTTGTTCGCGGTGAAGAACGTCTGGGCGACGGACTCCGAGGCTGTCTCGTCGTAGTTGCCTGGCTGCATCAGGGTGAAGGTGTAATTCGGCTTCGCCTTGTAGTACGCCGTCATGGCGTCCTCACGAACCGTGTCAGTCGGGTAGTTGGCGAGACCCGGCAGGAAGGCGATGTTGCAGTGGCCGCTCCCCACGGACTTCTGGCAGGCCGCGTCCATCGCAGTCTCCAGGTTCGTCGCCTCCGCACCGATCGGCTGGCCGACGGTCGTGAGGCAGGTCTTGCTGGCGTTCAGGGTGTTCTGCTGCGCCAGCGTGCCCCAGGTGTAGTCGGCACACGCGACCTTGATGCCGGCGGCCAGCGCCTCATTGATGATGGGCGTGAGGGCAGGGTCGTTGAGACCCCAGACCCAGAAGGCCTTGTACTTGCCGGTCGTAATCGCATCCTGGATCTGCGTGGACTGCAGCGTGGGGTTGTTGTTGCCGTCGAAGGCGTCGAGCTCGACGCCCAGCTTCGCGGCCTCCTCCTGCGCGCCCTTCAGCGACGCGACCCCGTACGGGCTCGGGTTGTAATAGAAGATCGCCATCTTGATCTTCCCGCTCGACGATGAACTCGAGCCCGGAGAACTCGGCGACGGGCTCGACCCGCATCCGCCGATCACTGCCGCTATCGCGGCTACAGCTACCGCGCCCAGAAGGACGCGCGCGCGCGCAAATCTTAACATGGTCCCTTACTGCTCCTCTCAACAGAAAGGCCCCGCGAGCCGATCCGCGTTGAATCGTCGGCCGGCTCGGCTAGAGCCGAACGTATCAGCGGCAGCCGACCTCATCAAGAACTATCCGTTCCAGCCGGTACGAGGAGATCGCCGTCAATGTCGAGTGCAGGCGACAGCGGCGTCGTCCAGCGTCATTTCCGGCTGTGTTGTGCGTACTCAAGCAGCACCACGCCACAGGGTTCTTGTGGCCTAAGCCAAAATCAGCTCCGCAAATCTGGGACCTGACCACAACATTCGGCAATTGACGCGCTGGTCTGCCACTACCTTGGTGCTGTGACAACAGCTTGGCCCAGACCCCGACGCGAGGAGCGAAACGTACTGGCGCAACTTTGACGAGGAAGCCGGTTCGCTCGCTCGGGCTTTTTGCCGCTTCCCCACAGCGCGGCCCTCCTGGCGAATCCCGAGATCGAGCACGTCATGCCGCGCGAATAGAAGGCCTATCGGGCCGCCGACATCGCGGGCAACTCCGATCTAGCCCAGGCTGGTCTCAACCGGTGGAAGCAATTGAGCTGAGGTCGTCCCCGGAATTATCGGCGAGGAGAAGCTCTGCGAACACTTCTGCTGGCGTCCTGAAACCGAGTATAGCACGGGGGCGGCCATTAATC
>JBOHCP010000101.1:0-11176 GCA_050698875.1 Streptosporangiaceae bacterium
TGACCAGGACGGTCCTCAGCGGCGGGCAGGTCTTTGACGGCACAGGCAGCCCGATAGCCGCGGCGGATGTGGTGATGTCGGACGGCCGGATCGTCGACGTGGGGATCGGGCTGGACGGAGACGAGCAGGTCGACGTGTCCGGGCTGACCCTGCTGCCTGGCTTCTTCGACTGCCACGTACACGTGATGGTCTCCGGAGTCGACCTGGTGCGACGGCTGCAGCGTCCGTTCTCCTACCAGTTTTTCCAGGCAGCGCGCAACCTGGCGGCGACGCTGGACTGCGGTATCACCACAGTGCGCGATGCAGGCGGCGCCGACCTCGGCGTGCAGCGCGCCGTTGCGGACGGCCTGATCGACGGGCCGCAGCTCCAGATCGCGATCAGCGCCCTGAGCCAGACCGGCGGCCACGGCGACGGCTGGCTGCCGTCAGGGATGACGACTTCGTTAATGTCGCCCCACCCGGGCCGCCCTGCCGGGCTGGTCGACGGGCCGGAAGAGATGCGCAAGCGAGTGCGCGAGATCATCCGCGCTGGCGCCAATGTCATCAAGGTGCACACCTCGGGCGGCGTGCTGTCGCCGCGCGACAGCCCGAAGCACGCGCAGTTTCGGCCGGACGAACTCGCCGCGCTGATGGCCGAAGCGACCGCCGCGGGCTTGCCCGTGATGGCGCACGCTCAGGCGACCGATGGCATCAAGAACGCGGTGCGGGCCGGGGTGAGGTCCGTCGAGCACGGGATCTACCTGGACGACGAAGCCATTGACATGATGCTCGGTGCGGGGACCTGGCTTGTCCCCACTCTGGTGGCTCCGCACGCGGTCCTCAGCGCTGCAAACGCGGGCAGTCAGCTACCCGATGGCGTAGTGGCCAAAGCACAGGAGGTCGTGGCCGCGCATACGGATGCGTTCGCGCGCGCGGTCGCGGCCGGAGTCAGGATCGCCATGGGCACCGACAGCGGCGTCGGGCCGCACGGCAGCAACCTCGACGAGTTGCCGCTCATGGCCGCCGGCGGGCTGACGCCGGCCCAGGTTCTGACCGCCACGACCAGTTCGGCGGCGGAGTTGCTGCAGGTTGCGGAGGGGACGGGCACGATCACGCCCGGCAAGCGAGCAGACATCGTCGTGCTCGCGGGCGACCCATTCGACCTGGCGAACCTCAAGGCGAACATTCGTGCCGTCTACTCCGGCGGCGCGAGGGTGCGCGGCACCACGCCATAAGCCCACGGGAACGAGCCGCGGTCCGTCCGCCCAGATTCAGGCCCCGGCGAACCGAACGCTGAGCCCGAGCCTGCGGAGCACGGACCGGAACCACACGGTAGAGGCACCGACTCGAAGGACGATGAGCGTGACGGTGGCGGCCAGCGAGAACGAGCCACGCCCCGATGGCGAGGGCGGCGGCCGGGAACCCGATCGACTCGATCAGGTTCCAGGCCGTCAGGCCCACCGGCAACCGGCCAGCTGGCTACTGCAGCTCCGAAACGATCCACTCGACCATGACCGCCAAGAGGCAGCAGGTACCGGTAAGAAGTAGCGCTACTCGCGCTTCCTTTCCCATGACGTCCCCCTTCGTACTGGTGAGTGCTGAACTGAAGCGAGATGCCCTGGCAGCGCCCGGACCAAAGCTGTTCGAGCGCAAAGACATGCTCAATTTCGCCGCCACCACCGCCTGCAACTCGGACCCCACCCGGATTCCTGACCGTCACGGGGACGAGTACGATGATCATGGTGGAAAAACGGGGGACCACCGGGAATGCAAAGTCGGCCAGGCTGGCTGAGCGGGGCGGGATTTGTTCCCGCTTATCGCCGTCGTGGCCGGACTGGCCGCCGCGATCGTCTTCGGGTTGTCGTCGGTCGCCGAGCAGCGCAGCACCAAGCGCGTCAAGACCAGGCGACCGCTATCGCCGAAAATCCTGGTCGATCTTGTCCGACAGCCGCTGTGGGTGCTGGCGATCGGCGGGACCGTGGTCGGGTTCGCGCTCCAGGTTGTCGCGCTCACGTACGGGCCGCTTGCGCTGGTGCAGCCGCTCCTGGTCTGCGACCTGATATTCGCCGTGCTGATCACTTCCTACCTCAGCCGGCGGTCCGATCCGATCAGTATCGGCGGAGTCATCGCCACAGCAGCCGGCGTCGCGGGCTTCCTCGTGATCGGCCGCCCGTCCACCGGCCAGTCCACCGTCAGTTTCTTCGTCGTACTGCCGCTGGGAGCAGCACTCGCGGCTTGCGTCGCGGGCTGCCTCGCGGTCGCCAGGCGCCATAAGAACCTGCGGCCGCTCGCGCTGGCACTTGCCTGCGGCATTTGTTACGGCGCTGCGGCGTTCCTCGTCAAGCTGGTGGTCTCTGACGTTGGCGGCGGCTTGCCCCACCTGCTGACCGACTGGCCTCTCTACGCGCTGGCTGTGGTCGGCCCGGTGGGCTTCGTGCTCAACCAGGACGCTTTCCAGCAAGGCACCTTGCTGGCGCCGGTGCTGGCCATCATCACTGCGTGCGACCCGATTGTCTCCATTGCTCTCGCCTACCTCTGGCTGAATGAGAAGCCCAGGAGCAGCCCGGCGGCGATCGCAGGCGAGGTCATATCGCTCGTCGTCATGATCACCGGGATCATCGTGCTCGCGCACCATTCGCCTGTGGTCGTCCAGAAGCTCAAAGAGGCCGGAGCCACCCAGGGCGCCGTGCGGCCCGGAGCAGGCCCGGAGCGGGGAGGTTAGCCGCGGGATCGAGCATGACAGCGGCTGTGCCGGGGGCCTGTCCGGGAGTCATCGCGCCACCGCACGAGTTGCTCACGCCCGACGAGGGGCGGCGGCAGGGGCAGCGGTTGCGCAAGGTAGCGCACCGGCTGAGTCATGGGCAGTGGGAGCCGCCGGCGTCTCGGCCGGACCCGGTCGACATTCTGGAGGAGCAGGCCAGAACACGGGTGCCTGACCTAGTGCTCATCCGGTACGGGCGGATGGTTGCATCGCAGTTTGCCTACTTTCGGGGCGCTGCGGCGCCGATGGCCGGGGACCTAGCGCGTACCACGGCCGCGGGCGTCCGGGTGCAGGCCTGCGGGGACGCGCACCTACTCAATTTCGGCATGTTCGCCGCGCCAGACCGGCGCCTGGTCTTCGATGTCAATGACTTCGATGAGACTCTTCCGGCCCCGTTCGAGTGGGACCTCAAACGCCTGGCGGCCAGCTTCGCGATCGCAGCCAGGGAGCGGGAGTTCGGCGAACGCGACGGTCAGACCGCCGCCCGGCTGACCGTTCGCAGCTACCGCACCGAGATGGCCAACTACGCAGCGATGCGCTTCCTGCAGGTCTGGTATTCCAGGATGGACGTCGACGAGGTCGCCAGCCTGCACAATGCGGTCCAGCCCAGGGATGTCCGCCGTCGGCGGCGCAGCGACATAGCCAAGGCGCGAGGCCGCACCAGCCTCAAGGCATTCCTGACGATGTGCGACCAGGTAGACCGCCAGTACCGGATGAGACCGGCCCATCTTGTGATCGTCCGCTTCCCGGTCGAGTGCTCCGCCGCTACTACTTCGGTGACTTCGCTCGCAAAGTCGTGGGCGTCGGCTCCGTGGGCACCGAGGCTTTCATTCTGCTGTTGCTGGGCGATCGTCCCGACGAGCCGCTGTTTCTCCAGTTGAAGGACGCACAGGAGTCGGTCCTCGCTCCCTTGGCTGGCCACAGCGAATATGCGCACCAAGGCGAGCGAGTGGTCAAGGGCCAGCAGCTGACCCAGGCCGCCTCGGACCCGTTTCTGGGGTGGACCAGCGGTCTGGGGAGCGGCGACCACGGTTCCACGACCAGGCCGCTGGCGGCCGCCAAGGACTACTACGTACGGCAGTTGCGGGACATGAGGGAAGCATGACTGTCTCCGCGATGGATCCGCATCAGCTCAACTACTACGCCAGGCTCTGCGGCTGGGCGCTGGCCCGCGCGCACGCCAGGACTGGCCAGGCCAGCCTGATATCCGGCTACCTGAGCAGCAACGAGAGCTTCGACCGCGCGATCGCCGACTTCGCCGTCGCCTATGCCGACCAGAACGAGCGCGACTACCGCCGACTGCTTGCTGCCGTGTCCGCCGGGCGCGTGCTGGCGACGGTACAGCAGTAGCCGGCGGAGATCCGTCATACCCGACAACGAGCCGCAGGTCCGGTGCGGGCGGCGTGACACTGCTCATTCTGGGCGGTAGCCGCCGTGTCCGTGCCCGACGCAACCGGCGTCCGGCCCGCGGACGGGACTGGCTGGGCGCCAGACCGCGGTGGCTAAAGGCGGACCGGCGCAGCTGCCCATTCGCGCGGCGAGCTCACTACCGGTGAGCAGCTGCACAGGGCCACGGGGATCGCCTCGAACCCCGACACCAGCGCGGCGGGCTGAGCCGACGCAGAGTGCGCCGCGACGACGGCTGGCGCGGCCGCGGCCGGCGCCACCAGAGCTGCGGCGGCCTTCCTGAGTTCCGCAAGCCGGTGCCTGGACGGCAGCAGGACGAGCGCAAGGATGAACCCGACTCCGAGCAGCCCCGCTGAGACGGTGAAGGCCAGGGTGTAGCCGTGGGTGGCAGCGATCGCCGGCGCCAGCGGACTGGTGTGGTGGGCGGCCAGGTAGCTGGCGGTAGCGGTCAGCGCGACGGTGCTGAGGGCGGACGTTCCGATGGAGCCGCCGACCTGCTGCATGGTATTGACCAGGGCGGACGCCGCGCCGGAGTCGGCTCTGCGGACTCCCGTCGTGGCGGTGTTGATGGCCGGGGCGAAGATCATGCCGAAGCCCAGGCCCAGGATCACCAGTGCGGGCAGCACTCCGCCGACGTAGCTGGAGGTAACGCTGACCTGAGTCAGGTACACCATCCCGCCAGTACCCAGCAGCATGCCGGCCGCGATGAGCACCCGCGGCCCCGCCGATGGCAGGAGCACGATGCTGGACAGGTTGGAGGTGATCAGGATGCACCCGATCAGCGGCAGGAACAGCAGTCCGGTAGTCAGCGGGCTCTCGCCCTTGATGAGCTGCAGGTAGTAGGTCAGGAACAGGAACGTACCGAAGATCGCGATCCCGGATATGAAGACGGCGACATAGGAGCCGCCCCGGGTACGGTCCACGATCACCCGCAAGGGCAGCAGCGGGTGCGTCGATCGCAGCTCGGCCACGGCGAGTCCGGCGAGCAGCACCGGGCCCAGCAGCAAGGAGCCAATCGTCAGCGCGGAGGACCAGCCTGCGGTCTCCGCGTGGGAGAAGCCGAAGACTATGAGGAACAGCCCCGCGCACGCCAGCACGGCGCCGAGCCAGTCCATCCGCGGCCGGCCAGCCGGGCGGCCGGTGTGGATATAGACCAGGGCGCCGGCCACCGCGATCGCGGCAAACACCAGGTTGACGTACAGGCAATACCGCCACGACAGGTACTGGGTAAGCAGCCCGCCCAGGATTAGCCCGATCCCGCCGCCGCCCGCAGCGACCGAGCCGAAGACGCCGAACGCCCTCCCCCGCTCTCGCGGATCCTGGAACGTGCTGACCAGAGTGCCCAGGGCGGACGGCGCGAGCAGCGCGCCGAATACTCCCTGCAGCGCCCGGGCCGTTACCAGGACAGTGAACGACCCGGCCGCGCCCCCGATGGCCGAGGCCAGGGCGAATCCGACAAGGCCGGTGATGAAGACCCATTTCCGGTTGAACATGTCGCCAAGCCGGCCGCCTACCAGCAGCAGGCTGCCGAAAGCGAGGGCATAGGCCGTCACGACCCACTGCCGCTCGCTGTTGGGGAATCCCAGCGCGCGCTGCGCAGACGGCAGCGCGATGTTCACAATCGTGGCATCCAGGACCACCATCAGCTGGGCGATAGCAACGACCACCAGGATCAGCCAGCGCCGGTCAGCAGGCACTATCCGGCGCGGCGGGGGGCCAGTCGACGTTACCGATGACATTTCAGCCCCATACCCCGTGCTGAGCCAGGTAGCGCGGTTGGTCAGCCGGCGGTACTGGCGGTAATTCCTGATCAGAAGCCGACGGGCTGGCGATGAGGATGATGCGGATGCGGCCGAGCGCTTCCTGATTGTCGAGCACCTGGGAACGCACGTGGCCAGCGAGGGCTGCGGCGAGGAACAGGCCGAGCCCGCCCGCGGCTGCTGCGTTACTTCGCCGTGGCCGCCCAGGAAGCGCGGCCGGGTTGATACGGAACGCGTCCGGGTTGAAATAGCTCAGGTCGGCGACCTGATCCAGGATCAGCGAGAGGAGGCCAGGAACCGGCGCGCCGTCGAGCTGCCCTGCCTGGACAACGCCTGGCGCGCCTTCCAGGCTCGGTACTGGTCTGTGCAGCAAGTGCCGCTTGGCCGGTAGCCGGCCGACGCGGGCTCTCTTTGCGGACCGCAGATCCTCGGCCTGTACGCACCTGAGCGCCATCTCCTGGTCGACGATAACGGCAACACGATCGCCTTCATCGCGGACAGGAACGTCTCCGACCACGCGTCATCGGCATCGGCGCCCGGCCAAGCACGGCCAAGCAGACCCGCAGCACGGTAGCTCCGTGCTCGGTGACGACCGCCTCGAATGGCTGCTTTCCTGTCATGCCCTGTAGACGTCCTGTCGCCCGCTTTCGTGAGACCGCGTCCTCGATCACTTGCCTCTGCCATGGACGCTCCGAGTGCGCTGCTGCGCGCGAGCACGGACGATGCCGCTTCTCGGCGAGCGTCTCCTCTTCGCGGGAGAACACACCGAGAGCACCCGCCTCGTCTATGCGGATGGCGCGATGACCAGCGGTGTCCGTGAAGCGAAACGGCTGCTCGGCCAGCCGAGCACCCGGCTGGGCTGACCCCTGCCAGCAGTGGCTCGCCCCCCGAGTCATATGAGCTAGAGCAAGCTGGCCACCACGTTGATGGCCAGTCCAAGGATCACCGCGCCGAACAAGTAAGACAGCAGCGCATGGTGCAGGGTTAGCCGCCTGATCCGTTTCGAGGAGATATTGGTATCGGAGACCTGGAACGTCATGCCGATCGTGAACGAAAAGTAGGCGAAGTCTATATACATCGGCGGACCTGGCTCGTTGAAGTCGATCCCGCCCTGCGGGGGCCGCGGCGAGCAGACCGGTACCTGCGACCAGGATGGCAAGCTCCGCTACCGGCCCGCTAGGATCCTCGCGCTTCGCTGCGGCAGCCGTAAGGTCGGAGTCCATGGTCCACGCCGTGCCCCATATCCACACGAGGAAGGTCCCGGCGGCAAGGTCCCAGCCAATGAGGACGGACGCGGCTACGAGCGTGAAGAACGAGGCAACCAATCCGGCCACCACTTCGATGAGCGCCGCCCCGGTCACCAGCCAGCCAGCTGACGGCCCCCATCGGCCGGCCGGGATCGCGTGGCGTGGATCTCACCAATGGATCCCCGGAAGGCTCAGCCTTGCCCCAATGTTGGCAACCCACACCCTAGTGCGCCCCCGGCAGCCGGCAGCAGCGGGTCTGCGATCATGAGCCAATGCCCTCACGAAGCATCGAGTGGGCGCTGGCGGGCGCCCTAGCCGGCTGGGCCGCTGGCCGGCTGGCGGGCGCTGATCGTCTTCGGTTCGCCGAAGCGTGGGCCGTGCCGCTGCTGTCGTTCACCCCGCAGGCAACCGCAGGAGCATGCGCCAGCGCGCTGCTGCTGCGCAGCAAGGGCCCGGCTGCAGTGGCCGCCGTCGCCGGGGCCGCCCTGACCGCCGCGGTAGGCCCTCGCGCGATACCGTCCCGGCAGCCGACCGCGACCGGGCCCGCGCTGCGCGTCGTGACGGCTAATCTGCTCGTCGGCCGGGCCGCGGCAGATGGGGTCGTCGAGCTGGCACGACGCAAGCACGCGGACGTGCTGTTCGTGCAGGAACTCACCGGCGAGGCAGCGGCCAGGCTCGAGCAGGCAGGGCTGAGCGACCTGCTCGCGTACCGGGTGATGCAGCCGACGGCGCACGGCACGTCAGGCAGCGGCATCTACGCCCGCTACCCGCTGACAAGCGGGCCGCCCGCTGCGCCCGTCTGCGCAGCCCGGTGCACCGCCCGGCTTGACTTTCCGTCTGGGCAGTTCGTGCAACTAGTCTGCATACACGCCGCGTCGCCGACGCCGCCGTGGTCGTCGCGCGCCACGGCCCGCTGGCGCGGTCAGCTGTCCGCGCTGCCGGCGCCGGGTGACAGTCCGCTAGTCCTCGCCGGAGATTTCAACGCCACCCTCGATCACGCGCAGTTCCGACAACTCCTGCGCCACGGCTACGTCGACGCCGCCAGCCAGGCCGGCAACGGCCTGGTCGGGACCTGGGGACCACAACCGCGCCGGAGCCTGACTCTGCTGGCAATCGACCACATCCTCGTCGACCACCGTTGGGCAGTACTGTCCACGTCGGCCCACCGGCTGGCCGGCAGCGACCACCGCGCGCTCTACGCCGAGTTCCGGCTGCCCGCGCGGGATACCTAGGCCAGGTATCACCGACCACTGCAGTGACGGCCACGAGTGGTCCGTCCGGTAGCCGCTCGTCGCTCCACGCCGGCCTGGCCACGGAGTCCGCGATTCCGGCTTGGCCGACCCGGCATCGCGATGCCAACCGGGTCAGGAGCCCGGCACCTCGTGCCAGAGTCCGCCGTTCAGGTTGAGGTTGTTGCCCCTGGCCTGGCCGGGAGCCGAGTCGCCGATGTAGGTGTAGAGCGGGTGCCCGTTGTAGGTGAGCTGGAGGGAGCCGTCGGTCCGCTTGATCGTGCCGGTCTTTCCGGGCAGTCCCGCGCCGGCCGCCGCGGTGCCGATCGCCGGGGGCCAGTAGGCGGCGCAGCTCCCGTAGCACTGGGACGTGGTCGGCGTGTCGGGGGCGAAGGAGTAGAGCGTGAACCCCCTGCCGTTGGTCAGGACCGTCCTTCCGCTGATCGTTGTGGTCGTCAGGGCAGCACCGGTAGCGGAGGTGGCCGGCGTCGGCGCAGTCGCGCCGGCAACCGCGACCCCGAGCAGTACCAGCGCGGCAGCCGCCAGCGTCGCGGCTGTCAGCCGGGCCGCCCGTGCGATCGGTGCCGGGATCTGAGCGGGGAATCCCGCCGAGGCCTTGGCGGCGCGGGCCGCCCGGGCAGGGGCAAGCGCGAGCGCGGCCAGTACCACGAAGGCGGCCACCTCCACCACGCCGGCGGCAATGCCGGCGGTCGTGCGGACTTCCTTGAATCCGAACAGCCCGATCCAGACCGACAGTAGGTAGCCGCCGAGGGTGGACAGCGCGAAGCCGGCCCCCGCGGCGGCAGCGAGCCGGCCGGGGATGACGAGCCGGCCGGGGATGACGAGTACCGCCAGGCCGAGGGCGAAGGCGGCGATTACCTGCAGCAGGAACAGCCAGCCGATCGTCGGGATCGTCCGGTACCCGGTCAGGTACAGGTCGAGATGGATTGCTGCGGTGGCGATCAGCAGACCCGCTCCCGCGACGCGCAGCATGACCTGTACCCAGCCGGGCGTCGCCAAGGACGCTGACTGTTCCGTCACGCCTCGCTGACCTGGGGCTGCTATGCCCCGTCTGGTCGTTTCCCGCCGTGTCATAGCCTCGCTCCGTTCGGTCATTGTGCTGGCTGCTCGCTATCGCCTGCTCGCCAGGGTGGCAGCTCGTAGTGCCGTCCTGGCGCGCGCGGCAGCGGCCGCCGGCTATTCCGGAAGCCGCCGCAGGCAAGACTCAGTGCCGGAGCTGTGGTTCGATGAGAGGCGCCCGCTCGCTGGCCCTGTACCCCGTTACCCCGCCTGCGCGGCCTGCGGCTCAGTACCCGTAGCCGCCGCCGCCCGAGCTGTGCGAGGAACCGCTGGCGGGCGCTTTGCTGACGGAGGCAGGGGCTTCGTGCCACAGTCCTCCGAACGCGTTGACGCCGTTGCCGTGGGCTTGCTTAGGGGCCGTGTCGCCGGTGAAGGTATACAGCGGGTGCCCGTGGAAGGTGAGCTGGGTCGAGCCGCCGGATCGCTTGATCGTGGCGTACGGGCTCTTGACAGTCTTGGGCGCCTTCACCGGCGGCCAGCTCGCCGCGCACGCCCCGTTGCAGGCCGACTTTTTGGCCGTGTCGGGGGCGAACGTGTACAGGGTGAAGCCCTTGGCGTTGGTCAGGACCGTCACGCCGCCGACCTTCGCGGTCTTCAGACCGACCGCGGCCGCGGCAGCGGCGGCGGCGGCGGCGGTACTGCTGGGCTTCGGCGAACTGCTGGCCACTGCGGCGCTGGACGAGCCGAACGCTGCCAGTGCCGCGAGGCTTGCTGCGGAAGCGGGGAGCACCAGCAGCGCCCGCATGCGGCGGTTGCGTGCTTTCGGCCTGTCATGTGACGTAGTCATGTCCTTTCTCCTTTGCTCGCTGCCTTTCTCCTCTGCTCTCTTGTCGGCCCTGCCCCCGTGCGGAGCTACGTTGATCAGTCGGCCTTGCAATCGACGATACGGTCGGGCTGGCTCGCGCTGTGGCGCGGGGCACCGGCCGCGGGCTCTGCGCCGCGCTGACCGTTATGCAGCAGTTTAAGACGAATATCTTGGCTGGACACCGGCAGCGTCAGCGACGTCGCGCTGGCCAGCGGTACCCGGTCGCTGTGCGAGCCTCGTGATCGCTTGGCGAGGTGCGGCCTCCCGGCCAGACGGACCTCGTCGGTTGTCATGCGTCTTGGACGAGCTAGTAGCTGAGGAAGGCGAGGCCGTCACCGACGGTCCCGCTGGCGTACACGGCCATGTCCCCGTCGAACTCCCGCTTCAGCCGCGACGTCGCGAAAGTGGGCGCTGGCCAGCCGCCCAGTTCCCCCCCGGCCGGTGTCCATACAGGATGGAAGTGCGGCCAGCTACGGGAGAAGGGCACGTGAGGGTGGTAACGGGCGACCTGACATCCAGAGCGCGCGCCGGGGACGGCGACGCGTTCCGCGAGCTGACTGAGCCGCACCGCAGAGAGCTCCAGGTGCACTGCTACCGGATGCTCGGATCCCTCGAGGATGCCGAGGACGCCGTCCAGGACACGCTCCTAGCCGCTTGGCAAGGCCTGGAAGGGTTCGAGGGACGCGCCTCAGTCCGCACCTGGCTTTACAAGATCGCCACCAACCGATGCCTCAACGCACGTCGCGCGGCCAGCCGGCGCCCGGCTAGGGAGTGGGACGTGCCCAATGTTGAACCGCCCGAGCCAACCCGGCTCGGGGAGGTCGTATGGCTCGAGCCGCTTCCTGACGCCCTTCTCGAGGGTGCGATCGAGGTGCCATCCGGCCCGGAGGCCCGCTACGAGCAGGCCG
>JBOHCP010000102.1:0-11058 GCA_050698875.1 Streptosporangiaceae bacterium
GTAGAAGGTGCCGAGCAGCGGGGCGCGGACCTCGACGAGGCCTTCCTCGGCGACCGGCGTCTCGGCGTGACCGGCCGTCGGGCCGACAGCGGCGGGCGGCGTCGCTGCGCCGTCGGCCGGCACCGCCGCCGCGCCCGCCAGCACCTCGGTCGTCTGCGTCCAGGCGCCGTCGACACCGCGCCGCAGCGACAGCCGGAACCGGGTCGTTTCCAGCTGCAGCTCGCCGTAGGGCAGACCGTCAAGCACCTGCAGGATCTCGCGGACGTCCTCGCTGGTCAGTTCCACCTCAGGGCTCCGCGGTCCGTGCGCCGGGCGGTTTCTGGCCGCCGGGATCCTGAGTACCCCTGATGTCGGCTGTGGCCCCGCGGATAAGCACGGTCCGGCTCAGCTGCTCGAACACATGGTCCGCCGGCCTGGCCTTGGGCCCGGCGATCGCGGCCGTGACCCGCGCAGTCCACACGGTCTCAGCCCGGCTCTGCAGCAGCACGATCTCGCGCCCGGCGGCCGGGCCGGTCACTGCCCACTCGATGTCCTGCGGCGTGCCGAAGTGCCGTTCCGCTTGCCTGCCGAGCCCGGCCAGCGCCCGGATCTCGTCGTCGCCCAGGCACGGCTGCTCGCGCAGGTCCGCCGCCACGTCAGCGACAGCGGTGCCGCAGCCGCTCGGGTGTACCCGGTGCAGCCGCATCTTGGCGGCGATGGTCCGCCGCACGATCTCGCCGGTCACCTTGCTGACGACGAACGAGTCGGGCGTGACCTCGCCGCTGACCAGCGCAGACCCGAGACCCCAGGTGCCCTCGATGGCGATCACCGACCGGTCGCCGGTCGTCGGGCTGCAGGTGAACATCACGCCTGCCGACCGCGGGTCGACCATCCGCTGCACTACCACGGCCATCGCCGCGTCCTCGGCGGGGCCGGCCCGGCGCAGCCTGTAGGTGACAGCCTCGGCGTTGTACAGGCTGGCCCAGCACCGGCGCACGTGGTCGAGCACCGCTCCGGCGCCGCGCACCCAGAGGTAGGTGTCCTGCAGGCCGGCGAAGCTGGCATCCGCGGCGTCCTCGGCGACGGCGCTGGACCGGACCGCCACCGGCGCGCCGGGTGCGGGCGGCTCCGGCTCGGCGCGCAGCGAGTCGTACTCCGCCGTGACGGCCGCGGTCAGGTCTGCCGGCAGCGGGACGGCCGTGATTCTCGCCCGGATCGCCGCGGCCGCCCGCTCGATTGCCGCCGTGTCGTCGGCCGGCAGCGCCGCGAGCCCGGCTGTGAGGGTTCCGGCGGGATCCGCGGCGCGCAACTGACGCCGGAAGGCCGCCGCCGTGACGACGAACCCGGGCGGCACCGGCAGGCCAGCCCGGCCGAGCTCGCCGAGGCTGGCACCCTTGCCGCCGACGACGGCCCGGTCGCCGACGCCGGCCGCGCGGAGCGGGCAGACCAGGCCAGTCGCAGCCATGCTCAGCCCAGGATGCGGACGATGCCGCGGTCTCCGTCGACTTGGACTGTCTGGCCGGTCCTGATCCGCTTGGTCGCGTGGCCGGTACCGACGACGGCGGGCATGCCGTACTCCCGCGCGACGATCGCGGCGTGCGACATGGCGCCCCCGATGTCGGACACCGCGGCCTTGATCTTGCCGAAGACTGGGGCCCAGCTCGGCGCCGTCACCGCGCAGACGAGGATCTCTCCGTCCTTGATCTGGCCGATCTCGTTCACGCTGTGCAGCACCCGCGCAACGCCCTCGACCACGCCAGGCGATGCCGCGTACCCACGGATCTCCTGGCCGTCGTCGCTCTCAGCCGCTGCCCAGGTGGCGAGCGTCTCGGCGGTGACGCCCCAGAGCATGCGCACGGCCGGGTCGTTCAGCGCCTCAGGCACCGGGCCGACAGCCGGCGGCGGTGACCAGCCCTTGAGCACATCGAGCATCCGCTTGCGCTCGGCGATGATCGGGCCGAAGTGCCGGGCGCCCAGCGGCTGCGAGCCTGCTGACCAGGCCAGCATCACATCCGTCAGCGCCTGATCGATCTCGGTGTGGTGCAGCTGGAAGATGTCCTCGGTCTCGGCGAGCACGCCCTGCCGGACAAGCAGGTCGCCGAACTCCCGGATCTTGGCGAAGAACTGCGTGGTGAACCAGTGCTCGCAGTAGAACTTGTGGTCTTCCACGAACGGGAAGACCAGCCTGGCCAGGCCGAGCATCTGGTCGAAGGCGGCCTGCTCCTCCTCGCTGGTCAGCAGTGCGCGGTACTCCGCGGCTATCCGCTCGCGCTCGGCCTTGAGCTGCTCGGTCGGGCGGTCAAGCGACTCGCCATCGCGGACCAGCCGCACATACCTCGGCAGTGCCGTGAACGGCACCGTCAGGTCATCGTTCCAGCTGCGGTGGTGGTGATAGAAGCCGTCGCCCGTGGACACGTGGAACCACGGTGTGCGCGCCTCGTCGAGCGCCGCGAGCCAGCGCTCGCCGCTCTCGCCGCGCCCAGCCAGCGCAGCCAGCACCTGACTCGCGTCACAGCCTTCGGTCAGCAAGTCGTCGACGTGGCAGTCGACGGCGAGCCGGGCGAGCCGCTTCAGCTCGTCGTCCGGGCGGTACATGATCACATCTATGCCCGCGCACATGCGCGCGACCATCTGATCCGGCATCTCCGGGAACGCCTGCTTGCAGAACTCGAAGAACACGACGTAGGCGCCGTAGCCGAGCATGAGCATCTCGGTGTGGTGATGCCACGCCTTGGAGAACAGACTGATGCAGCGCTGGAAGTTCTCCCGGACGTAGTGGTTCTGCGCGATGCCGACGGAGTTGAAGACCACGTCTGCATCCTCGATGTCGGGCAGGTCCGGGACTTTGACGCTTTCGATCTCGCTGATCAGCCCGGCCATCCGCGTCTTCCAGCCCGCATAGAGGCTGTCCCAGTTCTCGTAGTAGTAGCCGGCTCGCTCGCTGAAGATTGCTAGCCTGCGCTCGACCTCGGCCGGGTCAGTAACGGGGATCGCGGTGATGTAGACGCGGCCGTTCACGATCCGGTGCTCGATCCCGAGCGTCGTCGGGAACACGAACAGCCTGGCGGTATTCGCGCCGATCGCGGTGTAGGGGATCTCCGAGGTGATGCTGTCGAACGCGGGTACCGGCTCCGGGAAGTGCATGGCGTTGTGGAACCAGAACCGGTCGTCGTCCTCGGGCTGGAACCGGGTGAAGTACTGGTACATCGAGCGCCATCCCTCGGCGCCCGGCACGTCCTCGATCTGCGAGGGACGCGGGAAGCTGAAGCCGTCGTCACCCATGCTGCCTCCTCAGCCCACAGGATAATGCTGCTGCGTTGCTGCGTACCGCACGAAGAAGTCGAGCGAGCCCGGGTTTGCCATGGCGTGCCGGTTGGCAGCCTGCTCGGCGGGCACGCCGCGCAGGATCTTGCGCACCGGCACCTCCATCTTCTTGCCGGTGAGCGTGACCGGGATGTCAGGTGCCTGCACGATCGCGTCAGGGACGTGTCGCGGCGTGTACTCCAGGCGGAGCCGGTCACGGATCTGCGCCGTGATGCCGTCGTCGAGCACGAGCTCCTCGGTGAGCTTGACGAAAAGCGGCATGAAGAATCGCCCGCCCGGCAGGTCGAGGTTGACGATCAGCGCGTCCTCGACCCCCTCGATGCGGGACAGCGCGCGGTACACCTCGGCGGTGCCGATGCGCACGCCGTGCCGGTTGAGGGTGGCGTCGGACCGGCCGAGCAGGAAGCAGCCGCCACGGGAATTGACCTTGAAGAAATCGCCGTGCCGCCACACGCCGGGAAAGGCGTCCAGATACGACGCGCGGTACCGGACGTCCTCCTCGTCTCCCCACAGCTGCACAGGCATGGACGGCATCGGAGCGGTGATGACGAGCTCGCCGACCTCGCCGACCACGCTCTCACCGCGCTCGTTGAACGCGTACGCCGCGACTCCGAGGTGCCGGGCCTGAATCTCCCCGGCGTAGACGGGCAGGGTGGGCACGCCGCCGACGAACCCCGTGCATACATCGGTGCCGCCGCTGCCGGTGGCGACCCAGACGTCCTTCTTGACGTTCTGATAGAACCACGCCGTGCACTCCGGGGACACCGGCGAGCCGGCGGGCATGATCGCGCGCAGGGCGGACAGGTCGTACCGGCGCGCGGGTACGATACCGGCGCGGGTCATCTGATCCACGTACGCCGGGCTCGCGCCGAAGAAGGTGACGCCCGCGTCCTGGGCGAGCCGCCAGAGCACATCAGGCTCGGGGTAGGTGGGGCTGCCGTCATACAGCACCGGGCACACGCCGAGCAGCAGGGAGCTGACGAGGAAATTCCACATCATCCAGCCGGTGGTGGTGAAGAACAGCATCCGGTCGCCCGGTCGCAGGTCCATGTGCAGCTGCTGCAGCTTCAGCTGCTCAACGAGAATCCCGCCGTGGCCGTGCACCAGCGCCTTGGGCAGCCCGGTGGTGCCGGACGAGAACAGGATCCACAGCGGATGGTCGAAGGGCACCTGCTCGAATGCAAACTCCCCCGCCGGCACCGCAGGCCGGTGCACGACCTGATCCCAGCGCAGCACGTCGGGCACTGGCGCGAGCGCTGCCGGGTCCAGGTAGGGCAGCCAGATCACCTGCTCTAGCTTGTCGAGGCCGGCGATGATCCGGCGCAGCTCGGCGCCGCGATCGAACTGCACGCCGCCGTACTGGTAGCCATCGGCGCAGAACAGCACCTTCGGCGCGAGCTGGCGGAATCGGTCGAGCACGCCGCGCCAGCCGAAGTCCGGCGAGCAGCTGGCCCAGACGGCGCCGATGCTGGTCGTGGCCAGCATCGCGATGGCGGTCTGCGGAATGTTCGGCATATAGCAGGCGACCCGGTCACCCGGCCGGACGCCAAGCGCGCGCAGTTCCGTGCCGAGGACGCGCACCTGGCCCGCGAAGTCTGCCCAGTCCACCGGCGCCAGCGGCGCGCTCTCGCTGGCCGCGAACAGGGCAGCCGCGCCGGGCCGCTCGTGCCGGAGAATGTGCTCGGCGTAGTTGAGCCTGGCACCGGGAAACCACTGCGCTCGGGGCATGCCAGCGCTGCCGAGCGCGCGCTCTGCCGGCACCGAGCAGTCGACGCCGCAGTACTCCCAGATTGCCTGCCAGAAGCCGTCCAGGTCGCGGACCGACCACTGCCATAGCTCGTCATAGGTGTCGAACCGCTGTCCTCGCTCTGCCAGCCAGGCCTGGAAGGAAGTGACGTTGGCGCCGGCCAGTTGCTCGGCACTGGGCGTCCACAGCAGGTCGCCCTCGCGCACTGGCTCGGTCATGCACCGACGATCTCAGCGGCGTTAGCTCAGGGCAATGACGATTTCACCGGATGAAATCATGTCCCCGACGCGCCCGCGCCGGCCATGAGGTGTTAGCTACCCTCAGCGGCAGGGTCACAGTTGACCACAGCGGAGGTCGTTTCGATGGCGGCAGGTATCCGGCTCGGCGGGGCCGTCGTGTTCGTGACCAACCTTGACCGGTCCGTCGGCTTCTACACCGAGGTGCTCGGGCTTGCCGTCGTGGACCGCAGCCCGACTGCCGCACTGCTGGGCGAGGATGGCGGCGCACAGCTCGTGCTGCGGGCCTTCGGCCAGAACGCCAGCCACCCGCTCGGCTCGGTCGGCGTGCAGTACCTGGTCTGGCTGACCGACAGCCGCGCGGACCTCGACAGCCGCACCGAGCTGCTGCGCAAGCGGTCAGCGTACCGGGAGACCCGCGGCGACCGCGACGACGTCACCGTCGAGGGTCGCGACCCGGACGACCTAGTGCTCATGCTCGCCTACCGGCCCGCAGGACAGCCGGGCCTGCGTTCGCTGCCCGCTCGCGCCTACGCCTGGTGAAGCGCGTTGCCGGGGTTTAGCCGGCTAATCCTGGGAACGCGCTAGAGAACAAGGGGAGGCGATGAGCCATGTCGGACATTGACTACCAGACGGTATTCCGGGAGTTCCCCGGCCCCACAGCACTACTCAGCTGCGACTTCACCATCCTCGATGCCAACGAGGACTACCTCGCCTCGGTTGGCCGCGAGCGGGCGGACGTCGTCGGCCGGAATATCTTTGCGGCGTTCCCGACAAACAGCCGCGAGCCGGGCAATACTGACGCGCGCAGCAATCTTCGTGCGTCGCTCGAGTCGGTCGTGGCCACCGCCGAGACCGACAAGATGGATCTGATCCGGTACGACATCGAGGAGCCGGGCAGGGCGGGCGTGTTCGAGGAGCGCTACTGGGCGTGCGTCAACTGTCCCGTCCTCGGGCCGGACGGTCATCCGCGGCTAATCGTGCACCGGGCAGCGGACGCCACCGCCACGGTGCGCCAGGTCCTCAAGGCCCAGGCCGTCAGCGGCTGACGAGTCCTCGACTCCCAAGCCGCCCCGGTTTGGCCCGCACCGCACCGGGCACGCCAGTATCCGGCGCGCGCCGTCACGGACCAAACAGACCGAACGGGGGCACCATGCCATACCTGAAGGTTGGCCAGGAAAACACCGGATCGATCGAGCTCTACTACGAAGACCACGGCTCAGGGCCGCCGGTGGTGCTCATTCACGGCTACCCGCTGAGCGGCCGGGCCTGGGACAAGCAGGTTCCCGTGCTAATCGACGACGGGCACCGGGTGATCACTTACGACCGGCGCGGGTTCGGCCGGTCCAGCCAGGCGGCCGTCGGCTACGACTACGACACCTTCGCCAACGACCTGCACGTCCTGATGGAGAGCCTCGACCTGCACGACGTCGTCCTGATCGGGCACTCGATGGGCACCGGTGAGGTCACCAGGTACCTGGGCCGGCACGGCTCGGCGCGGGTGGCGAAGGGCGTGCTCATCTCGCCGATCCCGCCGTTCCTGCTGCAGGCAACCGACAACCCGGAGGGCCTGCCCGCGAGTACGTTCGACGGGTTCAGCCACGCCGCCCGGCAGGACTCGCCCGCGTGGATGAAGGGCTTCCTCGACAACTTCCTCAACATCGACAAGTTCCGCGGCACGCTCGTCAGCGACCAGTACTACCAGTCGTGCTGGAACCTGGCCGTGTCCGCCTCGGCGACCGCGGCGGTGGCGTGCATCTCCACCTGGGAGACCGACTTCCGCGCGGACCTGCCCAAGATCGACGTTCCGATGCTCGTCATCCAGGGTGACGACGACCGGATCCTGCCGTTCCCGAAGACGGGCCAGCGGCTGCCCGGCATGATCAAGGACATGCAGCTGGTCACCATCGACCAGGGCCCGCATGCCATCGCCTGGACGCACGCCGATCAGGTGAACGCGGCGCTGCTGAAGTTCATCGCCTGACCACGGGCAGCCGCTCGCGCATACCTGCGCGGGCCGCCGGGTAGCTGCCGGGGAACGATCCAACGACCCCCGGGAGCGTGACCGTCATGACAACCCTCACCAGCCGCGCGAGCGGCTGCCTGCTTATCCTGCTCGGCGCGTGGGGAGCGCTTGTCCCCTTGGTCGGTCCCTACTTCGGTTACGCCTACACACCCGACAAGGCCTGGACTTACACGACCGGCCGGCTGTGGCTGTCCGTGCTGCCCGGCGCTGCCGCATTCCTCGGCGGACTGCTGATCTCGGTGTCGGCGCGCGCGACCGCGGCCGGCGCGCTCATTGCGGCGCTCAGCGGCATCTGGTTCGTCGTCGGCGTCCCCGTGCTGCAACTCGTCAAGCCAGGCACGGGCCCCGGCTCGCCTGCCACCGCCGCGCACACCATGTTCAGCCCTGCCACCATGCACTTCCTGGAGAACCTGGGGTTCTTCTACGGCCTCGGCGTGGTCATCGTGTTCTTCGCGGCTCTCGGGCTCGGCCTGGCGGGCGTCGCCCGGATCGTCGCCCGCGAGTTCGAGCAGGCTGCCGAGTACGACGCGGCGTACTGATCACGATCAGCGCGCGCACGGGCCGAGCAGCAGCCCATCCGCTCAGCGAGCGCCCTCGCCCGGTCCCTCCCGGGTAGCGAGCTCAGCGGTCCAGCGCCGCACTCCCGCCATCGTGGCGTACTCGCAGCCGTGCAGGATCTGACCGCGGGTCACCGCGGGCACAGCATGGTTCACTCCTGACGCTGTTCGCTCGATCAGGGAACCGGCGCCCGCCCTGGTAGCGTCGGGCGAGCACCGGGCGAGCCGGGAGGGAGGGGACGCCATGAAGGTATTCCTGTCCACCGACATGGAGGGCACGGCGGGCGTCGTTGACTGGGAGCAGTGCACCGGGGACGGGCCCGCCGCCATGGCCGGCCGCCAGCTGCTGCTGGCCGAGGTCAATGCCGCCATCGAGGGCGCGCTCGCGGCGGGCGCGACCGAGATCGTGGTGAACGACTCGCACTCCACCATGCGCAACCTGCCCGCCGCGGAACTGGCGGGCCAGGCCTCCTACATCTCGGGCAGCCACAAGCCGCTCTACATGATGCAGGGCCTGGACGACAGCTTCGACGCGTGCATGTTCATCTCCTACCACGGCTCGGTCGGAGCACCCGCCGGGCTGTCGCATACCTACAACCCGCGGGCCGTCGTTGAGGCTCGGCTCGACGGCACCATCACCGGGGAGGCGGGCATCAACGCTCTGGTCGCCGCGCACTACGGCGTTCCGGTGGTGCTGGTCAGCGGCGACCGGTGCGCGTGCGAGGAGACCGCCGCACTGATTCCCGGCGTCTGCCAGGCGGTGGTCAAGGATCCCGTCAGCCGGCTTGCCGCCCACAGCCTGCACCCAGATCGCGCGCGTGCCCTCATTCGCGGCCAGGCCCAGGTCGCCGTCGCGGCGGCCGGCGCGACCAAGCCGCCGCCGATTGACCCCGGCGTGCTCGAGGTCTTCGTGCGCACCGCCGATATCGCCGAGGCGGCTAGCTGGGTCCGCGGCGTGGATCGCACGGGCCCGCGCGAGCTGCGCATCGAAGGGCCGGACCGGCTGGCCACCTACCGGGCGTTCTGTGCGGCCATCCTGCTGACCCGCACCGTCGCCGAAGCGGTCTAGGTGGCGATGTCCGGGTAGGGCAGGCTCCAGTGGCTGAGCCTGGCGGCGAACTCGCGCTGGAACGCCAGCGGCTCGTCGTAGTCGCGCTCGAACAGGGCGATGTAGAGCGTCAGCAGCAGGAAGTTGTGCGCACCCAGCTCGAACAGCGTGACGTAGTCGTGGGTGGCGAGTGCGTCGCGCTCGTCATCGGTCAGTGACGGCCAGGTGCTGCGCTCGGCATCCGGGCAGTTCAGGATGACCGTGGCGCGCTCGGCCTCCCACCACTCGACGGTGCCGCGCGGGTCGGTGCGGTACCGCTCCACAAGCTCCGGGTCCCGGTCGACGGTGAACAGGAACTTGTTCATCAGGTACTTGCTCACGACGCCTCCGTCGTCGGGTACCAGGTGAAGTACGCCTCCATGGTGTGGAACAGGTCCAGCGAGTCGGCGTAGTCCGCCTTCACGTTCTCGCCGGCCACGCCCATCATGAGCATGAAGTCCATGAACCCGTGCGTCGCATTGCCGGGCAGCCACAGGCTGTCCAGGCTGACCTTCGCAAGCGAGGACTGAATGTCGCTCCCGGCGATCCAGCTCACCGCCTCGCGGTCGAACTCGGGGTCCGGCCCGTGCGGGCCGAACTGGCGCGGGCCGCCGAGCTCGAGCGACAGATGGCCGGTACCGATGATGGCGACCCGCTTGTCGCTCGGCCACGTCTCGACCAGCCGCCGGATCGCCTTGCCCAGCTCGACGAACCGCCGCGGCTGTGGCAGCGGCGGCGCGAAGATGTTCGTGTAGACCGGTACTATCGGCAGGTCAGCGGCAGGCCGCAGCGTGATGAGCGGGCAGGTGATGCTGTGGTCCACCCGCAGTTCGTTGCTGAAGGCCAGGTCGAACCCATCGTCGAGACCCTGCCTCAGCAGGTACTCGGACAGTTCCTCATCGCCCTGCAGGAGCATCCGCGGCAGGCCGAACTCGCGCTCCTCGTTGTAGTAGTTCGCGTCGTACCAGGGTGCCTTGCCGACGAGGAACTGGGGCATGTTGTCGAGCCACAGCTGGTGGAAGTGGTCGCTGCCGACCATCACGAGCACGTCCGGGTTCGCCCTGGTCAGCGTCTCGCGGAACGCCTCGATCTTGGCGACCCACTCGTCGGCGAACGGCGGCCGGTCCGCTCCGGCCGACGTGCTCGCCCGGTAGTAGAACGGATGATGGGTCGATGCGATGACCGCCGCGATCGTGGCCATGGCGCTCCTCCGGTCAGCGTGTGTCCGCTACACGGACACCAGTCCGGACTCGAAGTTTGGTTGTCCCCGGAGTTGCTGTCAAGCGGCCTGGCAGCCCGGGGCGAGCCGGTGCTTGACGCGATCAGAGCACGTGCGGGCGGGCCATGGTGCGGGTGCCTTACCGGCCGCCCCGCACCATCGAACCCTGCGGCTAGAAGTTGGGCGCCGCCGTCGAGATGTCATAGTTCTGACCCCAGTACCACTGAGTCGCCTGCGAGCCAGGCACGATGTGCGGGATACCGGTCGGGTCGGCGATCCAGTACCTGGTGTGGGACGGCATCCACCACGGCAGGGCATTGATGGCGGACTGCACGGCCCCCCAGTCGGAGCGCATGGTGTAGACGATCGCCACGGAGTTCGGCGCGGCGCCGAGCTTCTGCGCCACCCACGTCGCGGCCTGCGTCGGCGTTGCGTCGCCGGGCTCGACGTCCAGCACGCTGGCGTTCGGGTCCGAGCCATTGGTGTCGATCCACAGGACTAGCCCGCGCTTACCCACCTGCGACGGAGTTGCCGCGTAGAGACCGTCGGCGTAAACGGCGACTGCCTGACTCGACGAGGGCAGGGCCGACGGAGTGACGGTGTCGTAGATCCAGTACGGCTGGGGAGGTGGCTGCGGTGCCGCGGCCGGCTGCGCCGGTGCTGCCGCGGGCTGGGCCGGCGCCGCAACAGGCTGCGCTGCTGGTGCCGACGACTGCGCTGGAGCGCTCGTCGCGGCGGCCGGTGCCTGCGCCTCGCTGGGCGCCGCTGCGAGCTGCGAGCTGGCCTGGGGCGCGGAGCTGGCGGCCGGTGCCTGGACCTCGCTGGGCGCCGCTGCGAGCTGCGGGCTGACCTCGGGCGCGGAGCTGGCGGCCGGTGCCTGGAC
>JBOHCP010000103.1:0-10967 GCA_050698875.1 Streptosporangiaceae bacterium
ATGTCAACCCGTCAGCCGCCGCGCGCCTCGGCCCGGCAGGCGGCATCCGTCATGGGAGGGCGGCTTCGATCGCAGCGCGCATGCTCGTCACAGCGGTCGCCAGCGTCGACCAGCGCTCCTTAGACATGCGCACCAAAGGCACCGAGACGCTGATCGCAACCACCGGCCTGCCGCCGTCGTCCCGGACCGCGGCGCTCACAGATCCGACCCCTACCTCGCTCTCGCCGAGGTTTCGGGCGTAACCGACTCGGCGAACTTCTTCGAGTTCGGTGAGGAGCGCGGCACGCGACGTCAGAGACTTATCGGTGAGCTTCGGGAGCTTCGCTGCCGGGTAAAGTCCGCGGAGGAAGTCCTGACTCTCGCAGGACAGCCAGGCTTTGCCGATCGAGGTGCAGTGAGCGTACATCAGCGTCCCAACCCGCGAGACCACGCGCAGCGCGTTGGGGCTCTCGGCACAGGCGATGAACAGCACCTCCTGCCCCTGCAGGATCGCGGCGTGCGCCGTCTCGCCAATCTCGTCCCGCAAACGCTCCAGGAACGGCAGGATCAGCGTACGGAGTTCCATGCTGCGGGTCGCCTGCAGACCGATCCGGAGGAGTACCGGGCCGGCCCGGTAGACCTTGCTCTCCTCGTCCTGGGTCACGAATCCGTGATGAGTGAGCATCGCGAGCAGGCGATGGGCGGTCGAGACTGCCGTGCCGAGGTCGGCGGCTGCCTCCGACACGCGGACATGCTTCCGGTCAGCGATCATCAACAGCAGCCGCAGCACGTTATCGACCGACTCGATGGGGTACATGGGGCGCTTGGGCTCGGCTGAATCTTCCAGCCGCGTCGGAGTGGAGCTCACGGCGCGATCGTAACCTTCCCTGGCCGAAAACGGTTCCACCCGAGGCTGCATTCATGGCCTCGATTTACCAGAAACATCGCTAAGAGCTCATTCCGTACTTTTCTCCGGCCTGACACGGCCACGGTCCCGTCGGCGGGTCCACAGCTGGACCAGGGCACGGCAGCCCTCCGGCCAGCAGGCCGGATCACGCGGCGCCGGGACTCGGCACGGCGAGCCCGGCCTGCGCCAGCCTGGCAACGTAGGCACGCCACACCGCGTCATGATTGAACCCGGTTCCGAGATCGGGCAATTCCGCCCTGTCTGCAGTTGGTACCAGCGGAGGAGCCGTCATGCCGGTGCTGGCCAGCTTGAGCGTCATGACCGCGAGCTGATTGACGTTCACTGCCGTGACGACGGCCTCGGCCAGGCTCGGGCCGGTGGCGGTGAGTCCGTGCCCGCGCAGCACGACGGCCTGACTCGGCCCGAGAATACTCGCCATCTCGTCACCGCGTCGGCGGTCTCGAATCAGGCCGAAGTAGTCATAGACCGGAATGCCGCGTTCGGCGAGCCGCATCGCCGGGATATTGAACGCGCCGAATACGGGCTGAAGGGCCAGGCCAGCGATGCTGCACGCGACGACGTCCGGCGGGTGCGCATGTACCACTGCCCCGGCGTCCTCGCGGTTCCGCAT
The DNA here is from genome assembly GCA_050698875.1 of Streptosporangiaceae bacterium. Lineage (GTDB taxonomy): Bacteria > Actinomycetota > Actinomycetes > Streptosporangiales > Streptosporangiaceae > JAJYUU01. The sequence continues at coordinate 1,518 of JBOHCP010000103.1, forward strand.
GACCGCCAGATGAATGTCCTTCTCCTGCGGCAGCGCGTGATCTGCCAGGTCCTCCGCCGGCCTGCCGTCAAGATGGACCAGGACAATATCTGCGGGGGTGGTCAGCAGCAGGCCATCGTCGGCTGGCCCCCGAGCGCGCAACAGGAGCAGGTCGTCGCCGACTCTGAGGCTGACGTGCCCGAGAATGTCAGAAACCAGCCCGTGAGTGGCCAGAATCCGGCAGGCTTGCGCAACCTCCCGTCGCTGCTGCGCATAATTTGGCTGCTCAGCCACCGCGGCCCGCAATCTATCTGCTGTGAAGAATCCGAGTCTGTAACCTACGAGGCAGCGCGCGAGCCGGTCAAGTGTCTCCAGCGCCTGACACCTGTGGCGGAGGTCTTGTGACTGTCGAGGAGTCAGAAGTCAGGCAGGCGGTATGCGACGGCGGTTACGTGCTGGCCGCCGCCGGCCAGTCCGACCTGATCTGGGGTCATGTATCGGCGCGCGACCCGGCCGGGCGCGGCGTCTGGATGAAGCAGGCCGGGCTGGGATTCGAAGAGGTGAAATCCGAAGACGTGCTCTTGGTCAGCCCGGCGGGCGCAGTGCTGCGCGGGTCCGGGCGCCGGCACGTGGAGTATCCGATTCACACCGAGGTGCTGCCGGTCAGGCCGGACGTCGGCTCCGTTGTGCACACGCACGCGGCGTCCTCGATCGCATTCGCCGCGCTCGGGGTGCCGTTGCGTCCTATCTCGCACGAGGGAACTCTCTTCGTGCCGCCTGACCTGGCGCGCTTCACCGGAACGACGGGACTGATCCGCACCAGTCAGCTCGGTTCCGACCTGGCCCGTGCGCTCAGTGCGCGCAATGCCGTGCTCATTCCCGGCCATGGGGTGGTGACTGTGGGACCGGACGTGATAACCGCGGTCATGACGGCCGTTCTGCTGGACCGGGCGTGCCGGCTACAGCTGTCGGTCGAGGGAGCAGGTGGTCCGAGGACGTGGACGGGCGACGAGGAGTCGCTGCGGAAGCGGGCTGAATGCTGGCCAAGCGCGCAGCTAGAGGCAGGGTATGCGCACCTGCTCAGGCAGGCAACCGCCGGGCGTGCGACAGCAGTGGTCAGGCCGGCCGGGGACTGAATCGATCGGCATGGGTAGACCGTCAGGCGCACGGACACGACAGCCGTGGCTGGCCTAGACACCCGCCCAGCCGGTGTCTTAAGCTGCGGAAGGCGCTTCTGAAGAGGAGAATGATGCCCGAGATGGCCAGCAACATCGCCCCTCTCGATCTGACCGACCTGCCCGATAACCTCCAAGATCGGCTGCGCCCGCGGGTCGAGAGGCTGGGTTACCTCGGAGATTTCTTCCGCTACTGCGGGCACCAGCCAGAAGCGCTGTTGCACTTCTACGAGTTCACCGAGTCCCTCAAGAGTGCGCTTCCGTCAGACGTGACTGAGACAGTGGCGCTGACCATAGCGTCGCGAACGCGCAACGGCTACGAGCAAGTGCAGCACGAGCGGCTTTCACGTCGGCTCGGCTTCGATGAGGACTGGATTTCCACCCTCGTAACGCCGGAAGCCGATCCCGCGAACTTGTCGGCGGTGCAGCGCTCGGCCAGGGCACTGGCGCTGGCGATGCTGGCAGGTTGCTGGGACGAGGCTGCGTCCTGGCTGTCGCGGCTTGCGGATGTAATCGGGCAGCCGCAGGCGGTCGGTGTGCTGATGGTGAGCGCGCGTTATCTGGCGCACTCAGCGATTAGCAACACGCTGCATCTTGGCCTGCCGCCGCCCGTTGCCGCGGGTGCGAAATCCCCTCCAGCTGCGAGCACGGCGGCGGTAACCGGGAATGCGGCTGGCGGCGAGGCTCAGTAAGCAACAGGTAACAGTCGGCCAACGAGGAGTGCGACGGTAACGTGACCACCGAACACGAAGACACCACGGGACCCGCGGTGCCCGGACCGGATCATGTCCGCGACAGCGCCGGCGGCCCGTTTGAGCCTGTCATCGATCCGGCCAGCGAGGACCTTGACCTGTGGCCTTCGTACATCGTCCCTCGCGAGGTCATCGAGGCTGAGATTGACAGGCTGGCGTCAGGCCAGCGTCCGGCTGCCGGCTGGCGGCGGTCCCTGATCCGGCATCCCCGTTCGGAAGGCCCGGGGCTGGGGCTCGCACCTGGAATCCGAGTCACGCTCGAGGTTCTGCTCCCCGGCGAGCAGACGCCGCTCATCAGGCACAACTCGGCGCAGGTGGTGTTCTGCATCCAGGGTGGCGGGCGGGTGGTCATCGATGGCAAGGCCCGCAGATTCGACCAGTACGACGTCTGGGTAACGCCGTCGATGTCGGCCTACGTCCATCTCAACGACACGGCAGCGGTGCAGGCGCGGCTCGTGTACAGCAACGCCGCGTTGCTAGAGAAGCTCAACGTTCACTACGTCGATCCACACCCGCCAGAGAGCCCCGCCCAGGAGGAAGGGGGCGGCGAGCTCTCGGCGATCAGCACGCCGTTCGAGCAACTGTTCCAGGTTGCCGACGACGACCTCGATCTATGGCTCATGTCTTACGAGCGCCTGGTGAATCCGCCAGTGCGCGAGTCACCGGCACTGATGTGGCCCTGGCGGCTGGTCAAGCCCGAACTGGACAAGCTGCACGCTCTCGGTCCGTCCTACAAGGGCCGACGGCTGTACCTGCTGTACAACCCCGCCACCGGGCGAACGAACGGGACAACCTTTAACTTCTTCGCCACGATGACAATCCGACCGGCGGGCATCGCCGACCGACCGCACCGGCATACGGCAGCAGCCATCAATTACTTCTTCCGCGGCAGCGGCCACTCGGTGGTGGGGGGAGAGGTCTACGAGTGGAAAGCCGGTGACCTGATGTTGGCGGCGCCGGGGTGGGAAGTGCACAACCACGTGTCCCACGAAGACGACGTCTACGAGCTGACGATTCAGGATAGCCCGCTGCATCTGGCGATGGACTCGTTGCTATGGCAAGAAGATATGAAGCGCGATCCAATCCTGATCGGATCTCACCATGGCTGGGCAACCAACCGTGCTGACGTGAGCCAGCTGTAATCCGGCCAGCGACTGCCAGGAATCGCGCAACTAGGTCGCCGGTATTTGTCGCCGCAGTCTCAACGCGCCAGCAGGGCCTCGCCATTCTGCGACAGTATCTTGTGTACAGTCGAAGCGGCGAGGCCAGAATCCTGCAGCGCCCGGACGAAACTCGAGAGGTGCGCAGCGTCCCGGATCTCCTGCGGATAGTCGCTGCCGAAAACTATCCGATCGGCCGGAATCTCCATCAGCGCGGCTCGCACGGCAGTGACGCTGCCAAATACTCCTGCCGTGTCGAAGTACATGTTGTGCGCCAGGTAGTAGTCAACGGGCCGGGCCGCAGTCCGAGCGTGCGGAGACCCGGGTGGCAGGCCCAGGTGAGCCTTGTCCTGGTAGCCGCGCACGCGCTCCAAGATCGCCGCCATGCCCCCTGCCAGGTGCGACATGACGACTCGCAACTCGGGCACCTTGTCGAAGACGCCGCCAGCCACCAGTCGGACGGTGGCGACGACAAGTTCGTGTTCACGGCCAACACAGCGGTAGAGATCGTACGCGTCATAGTAGGTGTTCAGCCCCGGTGGAACCGGCAGTGCCGGGTGGATGAAGATGAACAGGCCGGCCCCGGCGACCGCCTCATACACGGGCAACAGGGCCGGATCGTCGAGGCGCATCTCACCGAAGCTCGTCGGGAAAGCGACACCGACGAATCCATACTCGCCAATGCACTTCTTAAGTTGGTCCGACCAGCCAGACTCGCGCGGGTCCAGGTGCACCAGTGGCAGGAAGCGGCCAGGATACATGTCGGCGACTTCAGCCAGACCGGAGTTAACGATCGCGCACGCAGCCTGATCGCTGCCAAGCCCCGCACCGCTCGAGAGCACGCCGCACGTTATCCCCGCGGCATCCATGCATTCGACGTGCCGGTCGATCCGGAACAGGCGATCGTGATGCGTTGTTGCCGGGACGCCGTCCTTTATCAGGACTGTGGGTGAGCCATCGTTACCAAGATACGGGGCGACCAAGCGCTCAGGCGTGTAGTGCACATGAAAATCAATAACCCTGGCCATGAAGTCCTCATCCAGACTGCCGTGCGCGACTCAGTACGCTGTACGCCGTTCCACATGATTCCAGATTAGTAGGTCGGAGCGTAAATTCCTCGGATTGCTGTCCGCCGGCAGTGATCAAGTATGGTTTGTGCCTGATGTCCCTGCTGGCCCGGATGCGGTCGCGCTGCGCGCGGCGAACGGGCGGCTGCGGCAGGTCGTTGTGGCCAGGGACACTGAGATCTAGGTGGCGCACCTGCCGGTCGGGCGTCTGCAGGAAGAGCCGGGTCAGCGAGGGCACGGCCCGCTCGTCGCCGATGCGGGCCAGTCCCCGCAGGGCGACCCGGGCGAGCGACCCCGTCGCGGACTGCGTGGCCTTCGGCACCTCTCTGATCGGCTAGAGCCGCGGGTCAACTGGTTCGGACTCCAGCGCGAGTACCGCGAATACGCACTCGTGGACGCGCCAGAGCGGCTCGCCGCGCGCTACCCGGTCGAGCGCTTCAAGGCCGAGCGCGTACTCGCGCAGCGCGAGGGAACGCTTGTGGCCGAGGCCACGCTGGCGGAGCCGTTCGAGGTTCGCTGGCTCTGTGTAGTCAGGCCCGTATATGAGCCTCAGGTACTCGCGACCACGCACCTTCAGACCGGGCTGGACGAGTCCCTTGGGCCCAGTGACAAGGTTCCCGGCCGGTTTGACGACCATGCCCTCGCCGCCTGCGGCCGTGACCTCGTCCCACCACCGGGTACCTTCGGCGACCGAGGACGGATCGGTCGTGTCTACATTCAGCCGCCGTGTAGCGGAGAACAGCTCGGGGTCGGCGACGACCAGCATGTCGGCGATGTCAAGGTGCCAGGAGTGGGGTTGCCGGTGATAGCTAGTTCCTTCTGTGGCAAGGACCTGGAACGGGGCGAGCCCTACGCCCTGGAGCCCGTGGGTATCCCAGCAGTAGCGGCGGTACACGGCGATGAATGCGTCGGCGTTAGCCAGCCTTGAGCGCGTGCGCTCAAGCAAACCCTGTACCTCGAGCCCGGATCCTTCAGCCCGCTCGAGGACCTCGACGGCGGAGGTCAGGGAAGTCCGAGCGGCCGCCCCGGCTGCCGCGTACTGATCGCGCACCAGTTGCCCGGCCTTTGCTGACCAGGGCAGGAGTTCGGTGTCCAGCATTAGCCACCGCGAGCCGAGTTGATCAAACAGGCCAGCACGCTGCACCGCCGCCCGGGTCCGGTCGAGCAGTTGCGAGGTCAGGGAGTCGGGGAAGAACTGGCGGCCTGTCCGGGTCCAGACTGCCCCGGTGGCATCGCCAGGCGCGCCGAATCTGGCCTGCGCTGATACTGCGTCTCGGCAAACCAGGACGACGGCGCGGGAGCCCATGTGCTTTTCCTCGCACACCACCTGGTCGACGCCGTCGGCGCGGTAGGCGTCGAAAGCCTGCTCTGGGTGTTCGAGCAGACCGGGACGCGTGGCGGTGGCGACCGGGCTCATCGTCGGAGGCAGGTAGAGCAGCCACCGCGGGTCGATTGCGAAACGGCTCATGACCTCCAGCGCCGCCGCCGCGTTCTCCTCCCGGACGGCGATGCGGCGCTGGTAGCCCGTGTCGACGAACCGGCGGCCGACCACATCTGTGATGTCCAGCACCTCAGGTTCGCGCCTGGCCGGCTCATCGGTGATCATTGCCTCGGGGTTGGCTGGGAACGGTTTCGCCGGCGCGTAGTAGACCGCGGCGGCCGGAACAGAGACGATCTCCCGCTCCGGGTAGCGCAGGGCCGTAAGCTGGCCGCCGAAGACACAGCCAGTGTCGAGGCACATGGTGTTATTGACCCACTCCGGCGCAGGAACCGGAGTGTGGCCATAGAGCACGGTCGCCTTCCCCCTGTACTGCTCAGCCCACGGATAACGAACGGGCAGACCGTATTCGTCGGTCTCCCCGGTGGTCTGGCCGTAGAGGCAGAACTCACGGACACGTCTGGAAGCCCGGCCGTGGTAGCGCTCGATGAGGCCCGCGTGGGCGACGACGAGCCGGCCACTGTCGAGGACGTAGTGGCTTATCAGCCCATCCAGAAATGCGAGCGCGGCCGCCTGGGACTGCGACGGTTCGGCTGTCAGCTGAGTCAGGGACTCTGCGAGCCCGTGCGTCACCTGCACGTTCCTGCCGCGCAGTGCCCGCACCAGTTTGCTTTCGTGGTTGCCCTGCACGCAGAACGCGGTTCCGGCGCCGACCATGCCCATGACCAGGCGAAGGACACCGGGGGTGTCGGGGCCCCGGTCGACAAGGTCGCCGAGGAAGATCGCGCGGCGAGACGGGTGGCTCGCACCGACGGCGCGGCCTGCCTCATCATGCGTGATCGCGTACCCGAGCCTGGCCAGCAAGGTTTCGAGCTCGGCTCGGCAGCCGTGAACGTCGCCGATGACGTCGAATGGTCCCGGCTCGTGCCGTAGATCGTTGAACAGGCGGGTTCGCACCACCGTGGCCTGCGCGATCTCGTCCTCGCCGCGCAGGATATGGACAGTGCGGAAACCTTCCTTCTGCAGGGATCGCAGCCCGCGCCGCATTTCCTCACGCTGACGCCGGATCACATGCGGCCCGAAAGCCCGGTGCGGATTCGCGGCAGTGCGAGCCGCGCAAGTGCTCTCGGGCACGTCGAGGACGATGGCGACCGGGAGTACATCGTGTTCGCGAGCCAGCGCCACGAGCTGACGCCGTGCCTGCGGCTGCACGTTGGTCGCATCGATGACCGTGAGGCGGCGGCCAGCGAGGCGCTTGCCGGCGATAAAGTGCAGGACCTCGAACGCGGTCGCGGTCGCCGACTGGTCATTTTCGTCGTCAGCGACCAAGCCACGGCAGAAGTCGGACGAGATCACTTCCGTCGGCTTGAAGTGCGTGCGGGCGAACGTTGACTTGCCGGACCCGCTGACGCCGACCAACACGACCAGGCTCAGCTCCGGAAGGCTGAGATCGCTCATGTCGTCACGCCTCTATCGAAGATTGCCATCTGGGTCGGCGGCCCAACCTCCGCGTCATCGACACCGACCGGGAGGAAGCGGGCCTGGTAGCCGAACCGGCTCGCGACGCCGTGAGCCCATTCCGCGAATTCGCGCCGCGTCCACTCGAATCGGTGGTCACGATGCCGCCGCTCGCCGGGTGGCAGGGTTCCGTAGCGCACGTTGTGCTCGACATTTGGCGTTGTCACTATCACTGATGCTGGCTTTGCGAAGCCGAACACTGCGCGTTCCACGGCAGGCAGCCGGGGCGGGTCGATGTGCTCGATGACCTCCATCAGCACGGCCGCGTCGAATCCGGCAAGCCGGTCGTCGCGGTAGGTCAAAGACGACTGAAACAGCCGGATCCTTTCTCGCTGTGGATCGGTCATCGTGTCGAGGCGCAGTTTGCGAGCAGCGACCTGCAGCGCAGCCACGGACACGTCCGTGCCGATAATCCGCTCGATCGTGCGCTCAGCCAGCAGGTCACGGACCAGCGCGCCTTCGCCGCAGCCAAGGTCGGCCACGCTCTTGGCTCGGCACGCACGGATGGCCGCGAGCACTGCACCCCGGCGCTGGTCGGCCAGCGGCACAGGCTGATCCGGCTCGGTCAGAACGTGCGCCGGTTCCAGCGAGTTGTCGAGCTCCTCCGGCTCGGTGTCGTCCACCTCCGCCAGCCGGGCGAGCGCCTCGCGTGTGAGCTCGCGGCGGTGCGCCAGGTAGCGACGGCTGATGAATTCCAGTTCCGGGTGACTCGCCAGCCAGCCGCCGCCGGCCCTGACGAGCTTGTCGACCTCGTCAGTGCTGACCCAGTAGTGCTTGGCGTCGTCCAGCACGGGCAACAGCACGTAGAGGTGGTTCAGCGCGTCGGCAAGTCGCGCTTCCCCGGTCAGCGTCACCGCCAGATATCGCGAGTCACCCCAGTCGGGGAAAGCTTCATCAAGCCGCGACGGGACCGCCCGCACCTGCCAGCCGAGCGGCTCGAACACCCTCCGGGCGAGGTCCACGCCACCCCGGCACGGCAGTGCGGGCACGTGCAACTGCAGCGGGATGCGGGAGTCGGCGAGCTCTTGCCGGCTAGCGCAGCGGCCAGTCAGGGCAGTCCGGTACACCTCCTTGATGGCGACCGCGAGCATGCTCGACGCCGCGTAAGGCCGGTCGTTGACGTACTGGCCGAGCGCGAAGCCGTCCCCCGACTGGCCACGGCGGCCTCTGACCAGCCCGATCGGGTCGATTTCCAGCATCAGCGCGGCGGTGGTGCGCTCGGCGCTGACCTGCGGGTAAAACACGTGCGCCGTGCCGACCGGCATCTCGAACGCCTGGACGCGACCGGGATGCTTGTGCAGCAGGTAGCCCAGGTCGGACGCCGGCGACACGGTTGTCGTGATGGTCAGAAGCACAATCAGCAATTGTGACCGACGCGCCCGCCCAGAGCCGCATGATTTACCGACGGCGGGCCGGTCAGTTGCTCGATTGCAGGTCCTCGCTTGGCGGCAGCCAGCGGACGATGGCCTGATCCAGAGCTGGCAGGTCGTTCATGATCGTGTTCCAGACGACGTCCACGTCGATGTCGAAGTAGCCGTGCGTAACGCGGTTGCGCATGTCCGTGATTTCCCGCCAGGGAACGTCCGGGTGCTCATGACGGAACTGGTCGGTGAGCCCGCGCGAGGCCTCGCCGATGATCTCGAACCACCGTAGGACCGCGCTCGGTAGTACCTCGTCCTGCCCGAAGCGCTGGCGGTCGCCCGCCTTGACGTGCCGCCGGATGCGCTGCGCGGCGTCCAGGATATCGGTGAGGCGCTCAGCGTCTGTCCTCATAGCGCGACGGCCTCGGCCAGCACCCGGTCCCTGATCCGGGCCTTCAGGCCGCGCGGCGTGGCCACGTCGACGTGGCGGCCGACGATGTCCTCAACGTCGAGGGCAAAGCCGCTCCGGCGTGTCGGATCAACTCCGCACGGTCACACCAGGCCGAACAGACCTGACCAGTTACACTCCCTCCAGCCCTATGGCCGACAGGCTACAGATTATGGGCAAGCAGAAGCACCAGACTGTGTCAATGGAAAGGCCGATGCGATCCGATGGATCGCATCGGCGTAGGCGGGCCGGCTTAGGTGCCGTGACGGGCACGAAAGTCGCGGCGTCAGGTGGTGAGCCCAACGAGGCCGACGTCCTCTCAGGCGCGCGAACCGGCGGAGCACGTCGGCGGCCTCATCGTCCTCATTAGGTAGCCCGGGTGCCTTGCAGCGCGACACTCTCCGGCGCCGGTCGCATCGCCCGAAGTATGCCGAGGCTGTCTGGCGCTGATCGCCGACGGTCAGGCGGCCGTTGTGTCGCTGACTGGCAGGGGGACTGTCCGGTGGCCGAAGTCGGCGACGAGGTCGAGTCGCCCCACGAGCGCCTCAACAT
>JBOHCP010000104.1:0-10955 GCA_050698875.1 Streptosporangiaceae bacterium
AGCGGTAGCACCGCGAGCATCGCCACGGGCCCCCGGCCTGACCGGGGGCCCGGCTGGCGGTGCAGGCTGGCAGCGCGGCGCCAGACTGGCCGGCCGCTGCTGGCAGGCGGATAATCTCGTGGCATGCCGACGCATGCGCGCAGCCTCCCGCTGAGCTTCATCCCGAGCCCGCCGGTCAACGGGTTCCACCTCGGGCCGCTCGACGTCCACGTCTACGGCCTGATGTACGTGGTGGGCATTGCGCTCGCCATCTACATCACCAGGCGCCGCTGGCGCGCCCTCGGCGGCGACCCCGGGCTGGTCAGTGACGTTGCCATCTGGGCGGTGCCGGCGGGCATCATCGGCGGCCGGATCTACTTCGACCTGACCACCCCAGCCGACATCCCGCACGTGTGGTACGGGGCCCTGGCGGTCTGGTCAGGGGGCCTCGGGATCTGGGGCGGGATCGCGGCCGGGGCGCTGGTCGGCGTGTGGCGAGTCCGGCGAGCGGGGGGGAGCGGCGGCCTGTTCGCCAACGCCATCGCGCCCGCGCTGCTCGTGGCGCAGGCGATCGGCAGGATCGGCAACTACTTCAACCAGGAGCTGTTCGGCAAGCCGAGCACGCTGCCCTGGGCGCTCAAGATCGACATGCCCGCGCGGCTGAACTCGCAGATCCCGGCCGCGGACCTGAAGTACAGCACGTTCCAGCCGTCGTTCCTGTACGAGCTGATCTTCGATCTGGCGTTGGCGGCGGTCCTGGTCTGGCTCGGCCATCACCGCCGGATCCGGCCCTCTGGCCTGTTCGCCCTGTACGTGGCCGGGTATTCCGGATACCGGATCTTCGAGGAGAGCATCCGGATCGATTCCTCGCAGTACTTCCTCGGCCTGCGCCTGAACTTCTTCGTAGCGCTCGCCATGACGCTAGTCGGGCTTCTGTGGTTCGTGTTCGCGCAGCGGGCGCCCGAGCTGCCCGCCGGGACGGGTGTGGGCGCGCCGCCGGATGGCGGGTCGGCCGGGGTGGCGCTCGTGGCGGATGCGGAGGGTGGTCACCCCGAGTCAGCACAGCCGGAGCCCGGCGGGGCCACGGCGACGGCGGGCACCGGGCAGGCGGCAGACGACGGTCAGCGGGCGGTGGCCGGCTCGGCCGAGCGCGACAGCTTACCGGCGGCGGCGTCGCGGGACACCGGTCGCGGCAGGCAGGATGCGGGCGGTGGTCGTGACCGCTGACAGCTGCCCCGCTACGCGCCGATCGTGGTGCGCGCGGGGCTGGAACCGGTCAGCGGCATCCTGACGGTCACCGAGCGGCACCCGGAGCCCGGCGTCATTGCCGACTTCGGCAGCCTGCACGAGATCGCTCCGAGCGAGCGCCAGGCGCACAGGCCCGAAGGCGGGCGGCCGGTCTGCCGCGCTACGGAGGCCTCCTGGGCCGCGTTCGACGAGCTCTCAGGCACGGCGCCAGGCCACCTCAGGAAGGGACCGCGCGGCGGGGGCCGGGACACCGGGCAGATCGTCAGGCACGTCCGCGATGCCGACGCGATGTCCGCCCGCAAGATGGGCCTGCCCAGGGACAAGGCGGCCACCGACGATCCGGTGGCCGCGCTGCGGGCCAGGATCGCCGCCCCGCTGCGTGATCCGCAGAGCCTGGTCACGCCGCAGAACGGCTGGCCGCTGCGGTACGCCGCGCGGCGCATCGGCTGGCACGTGCTCGATCACCTGTGGGAAATCGAGACGCAGTACCACCGCGAGGAGACCGCCGTGCACGACCAGCGAAACGCGCCGACCGCGCGCTCGGTCTACCCGGCAGCCGCGACGGCCGCGCGGGTCTCCGACCGCCAGTAGGCTTGACCGATCTCGGGCAGCAGGTCGATCGGGTCGTAGTACTCGTACTCCCGCTCCAGTGCCAACGCATCGTCGTGCTCGGCCCCGGTCAGGTAGTTCTTGGTCCAGTACGAGATGCCCAGCTCGTGGTCGTACCGCGCGACCTGGTGTACCCAGCGCTTGCCGACGTACGGCACGTCGCAGACGACCCGGGGCGTGGCGAATCCCGGCAGGTATCCCATGATGTCGTGCTGGAGTTGCTGTGCCTCCGCCAGCGACAGCCGCCAGTGCTCGCTGCCGGGGATCATGTCGCACATGTAGAAGTAGTAGGGCATGATCTTCGCGTCATCCAGCAGCGCGAAGCACAGATCAAGCAGCTGCGCGGCCGTTTCGTTGGTGCCGCGCAGCAGGACGCCCTGGTTGCGCACGTCCCTGATGCCGGTCTCCAGCATTGCCTTGGCCGCGCGCGCAACCAGCGGGGTCACCGACTGCGCCGAGTTCACGTGCGTGTGGATGGCGATGCTGACGTCGCGACGCCTGGCGGTGCTTGCGAGTCGCTCCATACCGGACCGCACCTCATCGGACAGCCAGTGCTGCGGGAGTCCCATGAGCGCCTTGGTGGCGAGCCGGATGTCACGGACGCTGTCGATCTCCAGCAGGTCGGCCACGAACGACTCCAGCCGCGGCCAGGGCAGGTTCGCGACATCGCCGCCGGACACGACCACATCGCGCACACCCGGGTTGGCCCGCAGGTATGCCAGCATCGCAGCGAGCCGGTCATCCCGGCTGAGCTCGAATTTGTGCTTGTCGATAACCGGTGTCGGGTTGCCGACCAGGTCCATCCGGGTGCAGTGCCCGCAGTACTGCGGGCAGGTCGGCAGCAACTCGGCGAGCACCTTGGTGGGGTAACGGTGCGTCAGCCCCTCGACCGGCCACATCTCGGCCTCGTGCAGCGAGTCGCGGGACGCGCGCGGATGGGACGGCCACTCGGGGTGGCGGTCGCTGAACACCGGGATCATGTACCGGCGGACCGGGTCGGCGTAGAACGCCTCCGTGAAGCCAGGATCGACGGGCGACAGGTCCGGCGCCATCGTGTTGACCATCTGCGGCGGCACCAGCATCGACATGGTGGCCCGCTCGGCCTGATCGCGCTCGAGGTCGGCGCAGAACCGCTCGCCGAGGCCGTCGCCGATGACCTGGCGCAGCTGCCGGATGTTCTTGACGCAGTGCGCACGCTGCCACTGCGGCGACTCCCACTCGGCCGCGGACACCTCCGCCCAGCCGGGCAGCCGCTGCCAGTCGGGCTCGGCCAGCTCCCGGTGCCGGTAGACATACGGCTGGTCGATCATGACTGCACCTGGCCCTTTCCAGCTGGCCGGATGTCGGGACGATAGCGGAGAGTTATCCACGCCGACGCAAGAACCTGTTGTCTGTATAGTGTCAAACGACAAATTCTATCGATTGCCTACACTACCCTCACACGCTGCGCAAAACCAGGAGGAATGAGCCGTGACCGCACCGCGGAGCGAGGCCGGCTCGGCGCTCGGCCTGCACCGGGTGCTTGAGCCGCCGGGCGTGCTGCCGCAGGCGGCGTGGCGGCTGGATCCGAGTCCCGAAATCTGGCCCGGCGAGGTGCGTGTCCTGGTGCACCGGCTGAACCTCGACGCGGCGTCGTTCCGGCAGCTACGCGAGGCACACCAGGACCAGGCGACGATGCGGACCGCCGTACTGGACATCGTCGCGACGCGGGGCAAGATGCAGAACCCGGTGACAGGCTCGGGCGGCATGCTGACAGGAGTAGTCGACGAAGTCGGCCCGGACTCGCAACTCGGCCTGAGCGCGGGGGACAGGATTGCGACACTGGTGTCGCTCAGCCTGACCCCGCTGGTGATCACTGACGGACTGGTCCGCTGGGATGGCAGATCCGAGCAGGTGCCGTGCGAGGGTCACGCGATCCTGTTCGGCCGGTCCATTGCCGCCAGACTGCCCGGCGACTTGCCCGCCGAGCTGGCGCTGTCGGTGCTGGATGTGTGCGGCGCGCCCGCCCTGACGCACCGGGTAGTGAGTGCAAGCCCGGCCAGCGGACCGGTGGTCGCGATTATCGGCGCGGCGGGCAAGAGCGGGTCGCTGTCGGCAGCCGCGGCCCGGCAGGCGGGTGCGGGCCGGATCATCGGCGTGGTGCCGAACCAGGCGGAGGCCTCGATTGTGCGCGCAGCCAGCGGCGCTGACGGAGGCTGCGGCCTCGTCGACGAGATCGTCGTCGCCGACGCACGCGATCCGGTCTGGGTGTCCGCCGCTATCGCCGCTGCTGGCGGCCCTGCAGATGTCACCGTGGTCTGCGTGGACGTGCCAGGCTGCGAAGGCGGTGCGATCCTGGCAACGGCACAGGGTGGCACGGTGGTGTTCTTCTCGATGGCGACGTCCTTCACCGCCGCGGCGCTCGGCGCCGAGGGCGTCGCCGCCGACGTCACCATGCTGGTCGGCAACGGCTACGTGCCGGGCCACGCACAGCTGGCGCTCGACCTGATTCGCACGCAGCCGGGAGTCCGCGGCATCTTCCAGCGCCGCATCGACGAGGCCGACGGCCGGGAGTAAGCAGTGCAGACACGACTCAATCTCGACCCCGCGGTGGTGCGGGAACTGCGTGACCTGGCCGCCCGGGCAGGTCAGCCCATCGTCGACATGGCAAGGACCCATACGACGGTATCCATCGAGCGCGCGGTGCTGCGGCTTGCTGGCCTGCAGGGCTCGGACGCGGACGGCCTGCCGTGGGCGAACCGGCTGGTCGATGCCGTCGCGAACGCGACCGGCCTGAACCACGGCGTTGCGTTGCCGGCCTTCGACGCGCTGATCGCGGGCGGATATGACGATCTGGCGCAGCTGGCCGAGTCGGCTGGCCGGGGCAGGGTCGCGTTCCGGATTCCGGCGGGCGCCCACGCGGCCGCGGCCCGTGCGGCCGCCAGCGCGGCGCTGGCCGCGGGCATCGGCCGGATAGACGCGAACCGGGTCAAGCGGCAGCGGATGATCGACGAGACGGCCGAGCCGCCCCGGCCGTGGATCTACCTCATCGTCGCGACCGGCGACATCTACGAGGACATCCCGCAAGCCCAGGCGGCCGCGATCCAGGGCGCGGACATTATCGCGGTGATCCGGTCCACCGGTCAGTCCCTGCTCGACTACGTGCCGGAGGGCGCGACTCGCGAGGGTTACGCGGGCACGTACGCCACCCAGGAGAACTTCCGGCTCATGCGCGCGGCCCTCGACCAGACCTCGCGCGAGATGGGCCGCTACATCCGGCTCACCAACTACGCCTCCGGCCTGTGCATGCCGGAGATCGCGGCGCTGGCCGGGCTGGAACGGCTCGACATGATGCTCAACGACTGCATGTACGGCATCATCTTCCGGGACATCAATCCCCGCCGCACGTTCATCGACCAGCGGTTCGCCCGGCAGATCCACGCTCGCGCCGGGATCATCATCAACACCGGCGAGGACAACTACCTGACCACCGCCGACGCGGTCGGCGCGGCCCACACCGTGGTGGTCAGCCAGCTGCTGAACGAGTTCTTCGGCAAGGAGGCCGGGCTGACCGACGGCCAGCTCGGGCTCGGCCACGCGTTCGAGATCAACCCCGAGCTGCCGGACTCGTTCCTGCTGGAGCTCGCGCACGCCCAGCTCATCAGGGAGCTGTTCCCCGCCGCGCCGCTGAAGTACATGCCGCCGACCAAGCACATGACCGGCAACGTGTTCGCCGGTTACCTGCTTGACGCGTTCTTCAACCTGTGCGGGGTAATGACCGACCAGTCGATACTGCTCATCGGCATGATGACCGAGGGCATCCATACCCCGTTCCTGTCTGATCGCGATCTCGCCCTGGAGAACGTGCGGTACGTACGGACCGCGGCGGGCCGGCTGGGCGACAGCTTCGTGCCCGCTCCCGGCGGGTTCATCCAGCAGCGGGCGGCGCAGGTGCTCGGCGAGTCGGCCGGGCTGCTCCGCCGGATCTGCGATCGGGGCCTGCTGACCGCGATCGCGGAGGGGACGTTCGGCATCACGAAGCGGCCCGCCGACGCTGGCCGCGGCCTTGACGGGGTCGTCGCGCGCGCCGACGGCTACTTCAATCCGGCGTCGGAGCTCCTTGACGCGGCCGCCCCGTCGGGCCCGCTCTTCGTGCCCGAGGCGGCCCGATGACCGGGCACATCGTGCGGCCGTACGGGGACACCACCGGCGACGGACGGGTGCAGGTGTCGTTCACGCTCCCGGTGCCGTTCGGCACCGCGACCGAGCGGGCCCGGGCCGAGGGCGCGGCGCTGCAGCTGGCCGCGAGGATGGGGCTGGAGCCGGCGATGGTGGTGCACGCGAAGGGAATGGGTCCTGACTACACGTTCTTCATCGTCTACGGCCGGGTGACACACCTGGTCGACCTGTCGCAGGTGACCGTCACCGAGCGGGCGTTCCCGCTGCTGTCCGCGGCCGAGGTGAACCTGCGGATCCGGACCGCACTCGGGCGCAAGCTGGTTGTGGTCGGCGCGTGCATCGGCACCGACGCGCACACCGTGGGCATCGACGCGATCCTCAACCTCAAGGGTCACGCCGGCGAGAAGGGCCTCGAGTACTACCGGGAGATGCGGGTGGTCAACCTCGGATCGCAGATCGCGGTGCCGGACCTGGTCGGCCGGGCTACCGCCGAGCGCGCGGACGCGGTGCTCGTCAGCCAGGTCGTGACGCAGCGGGACGCGCACCTCAGCAACGCGCGGGAGATGGCGGCCGCGTTCGACGCGGCGGCGGGGCCGGCCGGGCACCGGCCGCTGCTGGTGGTCGGCGGCCCATGGTTCGACCCGGCCACGGCGGCTAGCCTGGGCGTGGACAAGATCTTCGGCAAGGGCACGACGCCCGGCGAGGTGGCCAGCTACCTCGCGGCTGTGCTTGCCCCGGTGCGCGACTCCCTGGAACCCCCGCAGGAGCTCGCGCCGTGACCGCCGACGAAAGGCTCGGCCTGACCGTCGCGCACCAGCGGTACGTGCCGTACAGCCACGCGCACTACGGCGGCAGCCTGGTGGACGGCGCGTACGTGCTCGGCCTGTTCGGCGACGTGGCCACCGAGGCGTGCATCCGCACCGACGGCGACGAGGGACTGCTCGCGTCGTACTCGGAAGTGCAGTTTCGCGCGCCGGTGCGGGCGGGCGACGTGCTGACCGTCTCGGCCACGGTGACCCGGGTCGGTACCCGCAGCCGGGAGCTGTCGTTCGAGGCCCGGGTGGTGTGCCGGGCCCAGCCCGAGCGCGGCCCGTCCGCCGCGGCGGTGCTCGCCGAGCCGATTCTCGCCGTCACCGCGACCGGGACCCTCGTGGTGCCGTCCGCTGAGCGCCCGTAGCGCACTACTGGTCGGCGAAGCGTCCCTCCCCGTCGGCGTAGGTGTAGACCTCCGCACCGTCGACGAGGGCGCGCTCGACCCGGCTCGGCACGTCGAGCGGGTCGCCTGACCAGATCACCAGGTCGGCGTCCTTGCCCGGCTCGATGGAGCCGAGCCGGTCATCGATGCCGACGATCCGCGCCGGGTTGATGGTGAGTGCCCGCAGCGCGGTGTCGCGGTCGAGCCCGTGCTTGACCGCGAGACCGGCCTGGTAGGCCAGGAAGTGGATCGGGACCACCGGGTGGTCGGTGGTGATGGCGATCGTCACGCCCGCGGCTGCGAGCCTGCCGGGGGTGGCCAGCGACCTGTTCCGCAACTCGACCTTGGACCTGCTGGTCAGCAGCGGGCCGATGATGACCGGGATATCCCTGGCCGCCAGGATGTCGGCGAGCAGGTGCGCTTCCGTGCCATGGTCAATCACCAGCCGGTAGCCGAACTCTTCGGCTATCCGGAGCCCGGTCGCGATGTCGTCGGCCCGGTGACAGTGCTGCCGCCACGGGATCTCCCGGCGCAGCACCTGGCCGAGAGCCTCGAGCTTGAGATCGCGGTCGACCTGCTTGCGCTCGGCCGCCGGCTTGGCCCGCTCGGTCTCGATGCGCTGCAGGTAGTTCGCGGCATCCACGAGCGCGCCGCGGATGACGGCCGCCGTCCCGAGCCGGGTGCTCGGCGTCTTCTTCTGCTGGCTGTACACCCGCTTGGGATTCTCGCCGAGCGCGGATTTCATCCCAGCGGGAGCCTTGAGCAGCATCTCGTCCACCGTCCGGCCCCAGCACTTCACCGCGGCGGTCTGTCCGCCGATCGGGTTGCCCGAGCCGGGGTTCACGTTCACCGCGAGGATGCCGCCCGAGATCGCATCCCGGAAGCCGATGTCGGCCGGGTTGATGGCGTCGAGAGCGCGCACGTGCGCGGTGACCGGCTCGGTCATCTCGTTGGTGTCCTGGCCCGCCCAGCCCTCGCCCTCTTCGTGCACGCCGAGGTGACCGTGCGCTTCGACAAAGCCCGGCAGCACCCAGCCGCCGGCCGCGTCGATCACCCGTGCCCCGGCGGGCACCGAGACGTCGCGGCCAACGGCGACGACCTTCCCGTCCGCGATCAGAACGGTGCCGCCGTCAACGGGTTCCCCGGTAATCGGGACGACGCGACCGCCGACGATCGCTACCGCATTGCCTGCCATCTGCACACTCCCTGGGTTCTCAGCCGGACCGGTGTCAGCGGGAACCGGGCGGGCCGGTCGCTGATTCCGTCCGCGCCGGCAAGCGGGGCACGCATTCTTGTAAAGAGTTCTTGCTAAAGATATCTTTAGATGGTGCCCGTCTCGAAGTCTGGCCGCTCCGCCCGGATCACGGACCCGCGGGTGCTGCGCGGCTACGCGCACCCGACGCGGACCACGCTGCTGGCGCTGCTGCGCCTGAACGGCCCGCTCACGGCGACGCAGGCAGCCAGCGCCACCGGGGAGAGCGTGGCGAGCTGCTCGTTCCACCTTCGCCAGCTGGCCAGGTACGGCCTGGTGGAACGGGCCGCCGGGGGCCGGGGCCGGGAGAAGCCATGGCAGGCCACGGCGCTGGTGACTGAGTGGGACCAGGCCGGCCCTGACGACCCGGCGGCTGCCGCGGCCGCGCAGGCGCTCGAGCTGGCGCTGGCGGACCGGTACTTCGAGCTGACCGCCCGGTGGCTGCGAGCTCAGCCGGGGGAGGCGGCGGAGTGGCGGCAGGCCGCCCAGTTCGGTGACACGCTGCTGCACCTGACCGCGGGGGAGCTGCACGAGCTGGGGGGGAAGCTGCAGGACCTCATCCAGCCCTACCGGGACCGGGCCGGCGATGCCGCCACCCAGCGGGCGGGATCGCGGCCGGTCGTGATCTTGCACCTGGCCTTCCCTGCGCTGCTGACCGTAGCCAGCGGCTCGGCCGATCCCGGCTCCTGACCTGCTCCTGACCACGCCCGAACGCACGTTCACCCAAGCCGGAGGAGACCATGCCCGCCGAAACAGGTGCGCCCGGTGCCATGGTGCGAGCGTTGCTACCGCGGTACAGGAAGGTGCTGGGCGTCGCCGTGATCGAGGACGCTGAGATTAGCTGGAGCCGGGTCGTCGGGGCGCCGGCGGACCGGATGTTCGAGGCGGGGTCGATCTCCAAGCCCGTTACCGCGCTCGCCGCGCTGCTGCTCGTAGCGCACGGCCGCGCCGATCTCGACGAGGACGTCAACTCCCAGCTCACCTCGTGGCAGCTGCCGGGACCGTGCCGGGTCTCACTGCGGCAGTTGCTCGGGCACACCGCTGGCACAGGCGTCCCGTTCTTCCCCGGCTACCCGCAGGACGCGCCGCTGCCAACCCTGGTCCAGGTCCTCGACGGGGCCGCGCCCGCAATCACGCCGACGGTGCGGGCCAGCGCCGGCCGCCACGGTGCGTTCCGCTACTCGGGCGGCGGCTATGCGATCATCCAGCAGCTGATTTCCGACGTCACCGGCCTGCCGTTCGCCGACGCGGCGCGCAGCCTCGTCATCGAGCCACTCGAGATGACCCGCAGTACCTTCGAGCAACCGCTGCCACCTCAGCTCGCATCCGCGGCCGCCCGGCCCGATTGGCACAGCTACCCGGAAGCCGGCGCCGCGGGGCTGTGGACCACCCCCGCCGACCTGGCCCGGTACGTCTGCGCCCTGCAGGCCGCGCAGGCCGGCCGGACATCTGCCATCCCGGCGGCGGTCGCCGCGCAGTTGCTGGCGCCGCACGCGCGGCTGCCCGTCCGGGGCGAGTGGAATGTCCTGCCGCTGCTCGGAGTGCGTCCGCCCGACGCCTGCGGTCTGGGCATGTTCCTGCACGGCGACGACCGCTTCAGCCACATCGGCGGCGCGGCGTCGTTCTTCTCGGTGCTCACCGCCTCCGCCGCTGACGGCACCGGGGCGATCGTCATGACAGCCAGCAATCCGGCGCCGTTCCCGTTCCGGCTGCTGCGCGCGATCAGCGCGGAGCACGGCTGGACCGGGTTTCGGCAGCCCGCGCGCAAACGCTTGGCCGGACTCCCCGGATTGCGGCGTCTCACCCACCGGTCGGCATCTGCCAGCGAAAGCGGCCGGCCACGGGCTGCCGCAGATCCAGCACATTGTGGTGCTGATGATGGCGAACCACTCCTGCGACAACTACCAGTCGCAGCCGTCGGAAGTGACCACATTCAGGCGTTATGAACGCTCGCTCGCTGCCGCGGGGCCGCCTGGCCACGGGGCGTTATGCTGGAGGGGTCATCGAGCGATCTAGCGGTTCGGGGGAGCCAGTGGAGCCGGGGTACGGCTATCAAGCGGCAGGCGGCGGCCACGTGGGGCGGATGCGGGCCGGTGACGCCGACCGGGACCGCGTGGCGGAACTCCTGAACACCGCCTACGTCGAGGGCCGGCTGACCAGGGATGAGTACGACGCCCGGCTGGAGAGCGCCTTGTCCGCGCGTACTTTCGCCGACCTGGACCTGGTCGTGATCGACCTGCCTCGCGCGATGCCGGGCGACCTGATCCCGGCCGGGACGGTGCTTCCGGTACCCGCCACCAGCGGGCTGGCGGTGGCGAGCCTGGTATGTGGATTCGGGCAGTTCGTCGTCGGGCCGCTGGGGACCATCCCGGCGATCGTGCTGGGCCACATGGCCCGCCGGCAGATCCAGCGCACCGGCCAGCGGGGCGCCAGTCTGGCACTCGCGGGTTTGCTCCTTGGCTGGCTGGCGGTGATCCTCGCCGTCGCCGTCGCTGGACTGGCGGTATTCGCTGG
>JBOHCP010000105.1:0-10887 GCA_050698875.1 Streptosporangiaceae bacterium
GGTCTCACCCCCGACGACGAGCCCGATTATCCGCGCGAGCCGGGCTATCTGCTGCTGGCCCGGGTGCTAATTGCCCAAAGCGACCCCGCCCCGGCGCTCACGCTGCTGCAGCGGCTGCTCTATGCCGCGATCGGCCAGGGCCGGGCCGGCAGCATCGTCGAGATCCAGGCACTGCGGGCGCTGGCACTAGCAGCCTGCGGCGACGACGCCGGCGCCCTCAGCGCCCTCACCGAGGCGCTCACGCTCGGTTGCCGGCACGGCTACATCCGGGTGTTCGCCGACGAGGGCGCGCCGATGCGCGCCCTGCTCGCCCAGCTGCCGGCTCCCCAGCCCGGCCAGCCGCCCGCGGCCCGCGGCATCAACCCCGGCTACCTGGCCGCGCTCGAGCGCGCCTGCAGCCAGCCAGACGCCGTGCCGCCTCGGAGGGGAGCGGCGGCGCAACCCGGCCTGATCGAGCCACTGACCGACCGCGAGCTGGAGGTGCTGCGGCTGCTCGCCGCGGGCATGTCTAACCAGCGCATCGCCCACGACCTGGTGGTGGCACTCGACACGGTCAAAAAGCACGTGACCCACGTCCTGAGCAAGCTCGGCGCCGCCAATCGCACCGAGGCCGTCGCGAGGGCGCGGCAGCTCAGCCTGATTCCCTGACATCGCAACCCCAGCCGGCCCGGTAGCACCTTCGGGTGACCGATCGCCGTCGGCAGAAGTCCACCCAACAGCCACCTTCGGGTGACGCTCCGCCGCGGCCGGGATCCCTACTGTTCCTCGAAGAGCCAGGCCAGCCGGGCCGGGCTGGACCCCAACCACGGGGTCAGCAGCCAAGGGGGAGCATGCCATGTCCACTGCAAGCAGCCGCGGCCCGGCCCTGCGGGGCACCGTGCTGGGGCGCAACACGACCGGATCGATAGGAAGTTTCGTCGTGCGCCGCGCCCGTCTGGTGCTGGTAGTGGCACTGCTGGCCGTGGTCGGGTTCAGCGTGCTCGGGGTCGGCGCGTTCGGCAAGCTGAAGACCGGCGGCTTCCAGGCGCCAGGAGCCGAGTCGACAACCGCGCAGACGCTGACCGACCAGCGCTTCGGTGGCTCCGTCGGGGTCGTCCTGCTTGTCCACGCCAAGGCCGGGACCGTTGACGACGCGACTGCGCGAGCCACGGGCGCCGGGGCGGCGAGCCGTCTTGCGGCGGTGCCCGGCGTGTCGAACGTGGTGTCCTACTGGCAGACGCACAATCCCGGCCTGACGTCGAAGGACGGCAAGTACGCACTCATCCTCGGCAGTACCAAGAGCAACCGTGATCTCAGCGCGTCGGAACTGGCGAGCCTGCGATCGCACAGCCGCCAGGTCGACGTCACAGTCGGCGGCGGCGCGGCGATCGGCAACGACATCCTGAACAGGTCACCAAGAGCCTGCGCACTGCCGAGACATTCGCGGTGCCGGTCATCCTGGCGCTTCTGGTGTTCGCATTCGGCAGCGTGGTGGCCGCGCTGCTGCCACTGGCCATCGGGGCGATCGCGATCCTCGGCACTTTCGCCGAGCTCGACGTGCTGGGCTCGGTGACCAGCGTGGCGATCTACGCGATCAACCTGACCACCGCGCTCGGCCTGGCACTGGCCATCGACTACGCGCTGCTGATGGTCAGCCGCTTCCGGGAGGAACTCGGGCGCGGGCAGGAGCCGGCCCAGGCGGTCGTGCGCAGCGTGCAGACGGCCGGGCGCACGATCGTGTTCAGCGGCGCGACGGTGGTGGCCGCGCTCGCCGTGATGCTGATCTTCCCGATGTACTTCCTGCGCTCGTTCGCTTACGCCGGGATCGGCGTGGTGCTCATCTCGGTGACCGCCGCGGTCGTAGTGCTCCCCGCACTCCTGGCCGTGCTGGGCCGGCGCGTGAACTCCGGCCGGCTGCCGTGGGCGCGCAACCGCCAGCCAGAAACCGCCGCCCCACTGTGGGGACGACTCGCCGGGCAGGTCATGCGCCGCCCGGCGCTCATCGCGATCCCGGTACTCGCCGTGCTGGTGGTGATCGCGCTGCCGTTGCGGCACGTGCAGTTTGGCACGCCCGACGACGGGTGCTCACGGCCACCACGCAGAGCAGGGCGGTCGGCGACGTGCTGCGCGAGGACTTCACCGGCAACAGCGCCACCGCGCTGAACGTGGTCACCAACGGCTCCCTCGACCGCGCCGCGCTAACCGCGTACGCGACCCGCCTGTCCGACCTGGCCGGTGTCGCACGCGTCGAGACCAGCACCGCGACGCTCGTTCGCGGAAAGGCCGCTGCGAATTCCGCCGACCCGGCCCTCGGGCGTCCCACGGCGCAGCGGCTATCGGTCGTCAGCGCGGCCGATCCACGCTCGAATGCCGCAAAAAACCTGGTGCGGACCGTACGCGACCTGCCCGGCCCGGACGGCGTCCGTGTCTACGTGGGCGGCCAGACCGCCGAGTTCATCGACACCGAGCACGCAATCGGCACCAGGCTGCCGCTGGCCGCACTGCTCATCCTGCTCACCACTTTCGTCCTACTGTTCCTGTTCACCGGGTCCGTGGTGCAGCCGATCCGCGCCCTGGTCCTCAACGCCATCACGCTCGCCGCGACCGCCGGGCTACTGGTGTGGATCTTCCAGGAAGGGCACCTGTCCGGGATGCTGCACTTCACCGCCCTGCCACTGGACACCAGCATGCTGGTGCTGCTGTTCTGCATCGCCTTCGGCCTGTCCATGGACTACGAGATCATCGTGCTCAGCCGCATCAAAGAACTGCACGACCTCGGACGCGACAACCGCACGGCAGTGACCGACGGTCTGACCCGCAGCGGACGCATCGTCACCACCGCCGCAGCGCTGATCGCGGTGACCTTCTTCGCCAACGGCACCGCGACAGCCAGCTTCCTGCAGCTCTTCGGCATCGGGGCAGGGTTCGCGGTGCTGATCGACGCGACGCTCGTACGCGCGGTGCTGGTACCGGCCTGCCAGCAGATACTTGGCCGTGCCGCGTGGTATGCGCCCGCACCGCTGCGCCGGCTACAGAGGCGCATTGGCCTGGCCGAAGCCCGTGGATGACCATCTCGGCACTGCTTGCCGTCCCGCTGGCCTCAGTAACAGCGGCCACAACGCCTCTGCATCCGGCCGCGGTAGCACCTTCGGGTGACCGATCGCCGCCAGGCGAAACTCCACCCGCCAGCCACCTTCGGGTGACGCGCCACGGTGGCCCGGATCCAAACCGTTCCCAGAGGAGTCAGGTCAAGGGGCCGGGCCGGCCGCCAGCCGCCAGCCTTGGATGAGCGGCTGACTAGGGAGATGAGGAACAGTGCAGCAAATCCGCATCCGCCGGCCGCGGGTCCGACGCGAGCGCCCGTGCCATGAAGTGCTCCCGCCCGACCCGGAGGATCCAGATGTGGTCCGGGGGGCGCGATCCGAGTCGCTGATCCTCATGGCGCTGCCGCTTGCCGCGCTCCGCTAAGCGTGAGAAACCCAGATGTTCACCCAGTTCCTCGGCACCGCAGCGGCCGTCTACGGCGTGCTCGCCGCGCTCAAATCACTCCTGCAGGCACGGCAGATGCTCGCCCGCCGCTCAGCGCGTGAAGTATCGGCAGGCTTCTTGGCCTCCTATGCCGGCGGCTACGCGATCTGGCTGGCCTATGGGCTCAGCGCCGGCAGTCTCCCGCTCATCGTCGTGGACACCGTCGGCCTGCTCTGCGCAGGGCTGACCCTCGCCGTGGCAGTTTCCCTCCGCGGCGCGCTTATCCGCCCAGCCACCTGGAACAGCCGCAACACAAGTTTGATCTCACCCCGGCCCCACGGCCCCAGACACGCACCCCCACAACCACCTGGCATGAGGAGCGAGATGGACATCATCACTGAGGACTACGGCGTCGATAAGGCAGCTATCGGCTCGCCTCAGTCCGAGCCGGTTGTCAGCGTCCGCGGCCTGGTCAAGCGCTACGGCAGTCACGAGGCGCTTGCGGGCATCGACCTCGAGGTGCGCCCGGGCGAGATCTTCGCCTTTCTTGGCCCGAACGGCGCGGGCAAGACCACGACGCTTGAAATCCTCGAAGGCTTCAGGCAGCGCACCGAGGGACAGGTTTGCGTCCTCGGGCACGACCCGGCCACCGCGGGCGGCGCCTGGCGGGACCGGGTGGGCGTGGTCTTGCAGGAGACCGAGCCCGAGCCCGGCCTGACTGTCCGGGAGTGCCTGGCCCTGTACGCCGGGTTCTTCCGGGCGCCGCGCGATATCGACGAGACCATCGCCCGAGTCGGTCTCACGGCCAAGGCAGGCGCGCTCGGCACCAGGCTTTCGGGCGGCCAGCGGCGCCGGCTCGATTTCGCGCTCGCCCTCATCGGCGACCCAGAGCTCATCTTTCTGGACGAGCCAACCACGGGCTTCGACCCATCAGCCCGCCGCGCCGCCTGAGAGGTCATTGCCGGGCTCCGGCAGTCCGGTAAGACGGTCTTCCTTACGACCCATTACCTGGAGGGGCGGAATATCTGGCGGACCGGATCACGGTGCTCTCCGCCGGGCGCATCGTGGCCGAGGGCACCCCGCGAACGCTGGGCGGGCGCGACCACATGACGACTGCCATCAGCTTCACCCTGCCCGACCGCGTGCGAGCTCGTGGCCTGCCTTCCGGGCTCAGCCTGCTGGCCGAGCCGGGGCCGGGAGGATCGCCCGGCCTGCACAGCCAGAGCCCGCTCGCCCACCTGCAACTGCCCGCGAACTGGGCGCTCAGCCGGGGCTTCGATCTTCCCGACCTCGACGTCCACCGCCCCACTCTGGAGGAGGTCTACCTCTCCCTGACCGGGCCCGCCAGTAAGAAGGATCAGCGATGATCCGGATGACCCTGCACCTGTCCGGCTACGACCTGCGCGCCTTTCTGCGCAACTGCCAGTGGCAGTTCTTCACGCTGGCCTTGCCAGTGCTCTTCCTGGTGATCTTCGCGTCGGTGTTCGGCGGCAGCGGGACCACCACGGGCGTCGCGGGCGGCCGCATCAGCACGTCGGTGTACCACGTGCCCGGGATCATGGCCCTCGGGGTAATTGCGGCCTGCCAGGCCATCGAGCGGAGACGGCTAGCGCATCACTGAGCGCGTCAAGCGCGCATCAGGTCTCTCACCTCCGGTGAGGCGATGGTCAGCAGCACACGCCGTGGCAGCCGATCAGCGAGCATGACGCCACCGTGGATCAGATCTGAGGTCGCAGCCCTGCCAGGGTGACCTGCACGAGCCGCTGGATGGCGGCCTGCGACGGCAGGCTGCTCGCCGCGGTCAGGGCGTGAAGGCAGTAGCTGGCGAGTTCCGCCGGGGCGACGTCATCCCGCACGCTGCCCTTCTGGAC
Organism: Streptosporangiaceae bacterium; assembly: GCA_050698875.1. GTDB lineage: Bacteria > Actinomycetota > Actinomycetes > Streptosporangiales > Streptosporangiaceae > JAJYUU01. The sequence continues at coordinate 5,319 of JBOHCP010000105.1, forward strand.
CGCCGCCGTGACCAGCTCCGTGATCAGGCCGTGAAGGTGCTTCTGCGCGGCGACGAGGTGGTCGCCGCGGTGCAGCAACGCCCCGAGTTCGGTGTCGTGGCGCCGGTAGGAGATATGGGCGTAAGCCTGCAGGACCGCCTCGAGCTGCCGTTCGGGGCCTTCGGCGCGGTCACGGGCATCGGCGAGGAGCCGCAGATGGGCGTTGATCTGCTCTTCGTGCCAGGCGAGCAGGATCGATTCGACGTCCGGGAAGTACTTGTACAGCGTCGCCCGCCCGATGCCCGCGGCCGTGGCGATCTGCGACATCGTCACCGACGTCAGGCCGTGCTCAAAGGCCAGGGTGGCGGTGGTCTTGAGGATCGCGTCGCGCACCGCCGTCCGGTGCTCCTCGATCGTCTCGTTCCACAGCTTCGGCATGCCAGCATCGTACACTACGACCGCAACACGGCACTTTGATTTGACAGAGACAGTCTGTCTCAATAAAGCTGAGGGCGAGAAGCTCGCGACTCCCGCGGGAGTCCGAGATGGAGAGACTCCGTGGCCGACTTTCCCGCCCACCCCGACACTGGGACCGACCCCGACCCCGCAGCCGCCAGGCCGCGCTGGAAGACGGCCTTGTGGGTCGCTGCCGTCGTCGCGGTGCTCGTACTGTTCATCGTCCTGCATCTGACCGGCGTCGTCGGCGCCGCGAGCCACAAGTAGGGGCGGCGATGATCGAGGCGATCGCCCTTTCCAAGCGCTACGGCGACACACTTGCCGTTGACAATCTGTCGTTTACCGTTCCGCCGGGCCAGGTAACCGGGTTCCTCGGGCCCAACGGCGCGGGGAAATCCACCTCCATGCGCCTGATCCTGGGCCTGGACGCGCCGACGTCGGGTTCCGTGACGGTCAACGGCAAGTCCTACGCCTCCTTGCGCCGCCCGCTGCTCGAGGTCGGGGCGCTGCTGGAGGCCAAGGCCGTGCACGGCGGGCGTAGCGCCTTCAACCACCTGATGGCCCTGGCACTGTCCAACGGAATTGCCCGGTCCCGGGTCGGTCAGGTCCTCGACCAGGTCGGCTTGCGCAGCGTGGCCCGCAAGCGGTCCGGGGGGGTTCTCGCTGGGCATGAGCCAGCGTCTGGGCATCGCCGCGGCGCTTCTCGGAGACCCGGGCGTGCTGATCTTCGACGAGCCGGTCAACGGCCTGGACCCCGAGGGCGTGCTATGGATCAGGACTCTGCTCAAGGCCCTGGCTGCCGAGGGCCGCACCGTGCTCCTAGCCACCTGATGAGCGAGATGGCGATCACCGCCGACCGGCTCATCGTCATCGGGCGCGGCCGGCTGATCGCCCAGACCACCATCGAGGATTTCCTGAGCTGCGGCGGCTTCGTCCAGGCCCGCTCGCCGCAGGCCGGCACTCTCGCCGGGCTCCTGCAAGCCCGCGGCGCGACCGTCAGCCGCCAGAGCGCTGACACGCTGCGGATCACCGGTGTCGACGCCGGCGCCGTGCCGCTGCCCCGGCCGCTACGGGCGGCGATGGCCGCGGTCGCCATGTGGACGATCTGGATCGTGGCCTACGTCACCGGCATGTCCTCGCTGGCCTTGACGCCGCACCGTGCCCCGGCGGCGGAGATTCTCGGCTCAGCCATAGACCGGCAGCTAGCGACCGTCGTGCTGTGGGCAGCTCCGGCGATCTGCCTGGGGCCTGTGGTCTACTACATGCTGACCACCTGGCTTGGCGAGCGGGACACGCAGGAAGACAAGCAACCTGAACTGACCGAACTCGGGGCGGCTGCGGCCCGGCGTCCGCCCAGCGGCTGGCGCGATCGCGGCGCTCGGTGACGTGTCAGGAGCTAGATGAGCGGCGGGCCGACCGACCCAGGCTGGCTTGCTGTACATCGACAGCGATCCGGAGACGTGGTCATGGTTCAGGAGCACATTGCACAAGCTGGCGCGTCACTGTGCCTGCATATCGCCCGCGACGGCCATCAGGCGCTCAGGTTCATCCGCCGGGCATTCGAATTGCGCAGCGCCCCGCGACCGCGATCTAACGACCATCCCGGTCATCATCTTCTCGTCTTCACGCGACCCCATGCGCGTGCAGGCCAGCTATGCCCTGCACGCCAGCGCTTACATCGCCAAGCCTGGCGACTCCGGCGGATTCGCTGCGGTCATCTTGCGGCTCGCCGGTTCATTTATGTGGCTCATACAGGCTCCACCTAGGGGCCCGGCCCCGGGCAGCTGATGGACCGGCGAAGGGTGAAACGACGATTACTGGTCACCGCCTTCGCACTTATGGCTATGGAGCTCTGTCGAGGTTCAGCCCGAGCATCCATGCTCTTTCGCGTATGCGCTCACGGGTACGACAATGATGCCCGGGGTTGCCCGCGCTGCCGGCCGTGCTGGTGCCGCCCCCGGAGTTGCCACCGAGATCGGCCGTCCCTGGATTGCGTGGCCGCTGCGGCACCGCACCCTCACGCGTGCGCAGGTCCTGGCGGATCAGCGCCGGCTGCCCGGTCGGCAGGTGGCCCGGTGGCAGTCGATGGCACTGCCAGTAGCGAGGTGACGCGACCTCATACGCTGCCTCGTGCAACTGTCGACCCCACGGCCCGCCCACTGTGTCTGATCTCGGCTTCCCAAGGTGGGGCCGGGCGGCGGGGATTAGACTGCCGGTCACGCGCGGGAGTCCGGACGGACCGGGCTGAGAGGGTGGCTGGCAAGCCACCGACCGCAAGAACCTGATCCGGGTCATGCCGGCGAAGGGAGCGTTGCCGTGGCTGGCGCAATCGACGAGCTCAGCATTTTCGATGGTGTGCGGCCGAGACGCACCGGGGACCTGGCCCTGGAAAGCCAGGGGATGGCCCCGATCCCGGCTGACGCGCGTTATGGCGGCGTCTGGCGGATGTTTACGGTGTGGTTCACGCCGAACATGGAGCTGTCGGGGGTATTCGCGGGCACGCTGGCTGTGCTGCTCGGGCTGGGATTCTGGGCCGGGCTGGCCGCGATAACCGTGGGGACGGTCATCGGCTCGCTCCCGGTGGCCGTGCTGTGCTCCTGGGGACCACGCACCGGCACCGGCCAGCTGCCGCTGGCCAGGCTCCCGTTTGGCAAGACGATTGTGCTGCCCGGGGCCGTGCAGTGGCTGTCCTCGATCGCATGGGATGCGCTGGTCGGGCTGTTCGGCGGCCAGGCGGCTGCGCTGCTGCTCGGCATCCCGTTCTGGACGGGCGCTGTGCTGGTGCTGGCCGTCGAGTGCCTGGCCAGCATCTACGGCTACGAATTCGTGCACCGGCTGCAGTCATGGGGCTCTGCCGTGCTGATCGTCCTGTTCGCAGTGCTGACAGTCCGCATCTTTCAGCATCACATCGTGCTGCCGGTCGACACTGTGCATGGCGGGCCGCTGATCGGCGCCTTCGTGCTGATGATGACCATCGCGCTCAGCCTGGGGATCTCCTGGGCGACCTACGCATCCGACTACAGCCGCTACCTCAAGCGATCGTCCTCGCGGCCCGCGATCTTCTGGCTGACCCTGGGCGGCCTGACCGCCTCGTATGTGTGGGTAGAGACCATCGGCCTAGCCGGCGCCAGCGTGCTCGAGAACCAGACCGCGGCGGGCGTGCGGACGCTGATGGGCGGCGGGACGCTGGGTGCGATGGCCCTGATAGCCGTCGTCTTCGGCGCCATCACGTCCAACTCGATGAACGACTACACCGGCTCGCTAGCCTTCCAGGCACTGGGCGTGCGGCTGCGCCGGCCAGTGACAGCCGCAGTGGTGGCGCTACTGGCTCTCGCGGCGATCCTATGGATGCAGGCCGGCGACACAGCGGGCCGGTTCGAGAACATCCTGCTGTTCATCGGGTACTGGATCGCCCCGTTCTGCGCGATCGTGATGATTGACTGGCATTACCACCATGACGACTACGAGCCGTCGCTGCTGCGCCATGCGCTGTCCTTCCGGAGCCTGCGGGCCGGCTGGCAGGCGCTCGCCGCGTTCGTGCTGGCCTTCGCGGCGATGGTGCCGTTCATGAACACCTCTGTCTTCGAGGGCCCAGCCGCAGCCGCGCTGCAAGGTGCCGACATCGCCTTCTACGTCGGCTTCATCGTCGCGGGACTGCTCTACTACGGGTTGCTGCGGCCTGGCCCCCGTCAGACATCGGGGACCCCTGAGCGGTAGCAACCCCGGCGCTGGCAGCCATGATCGGCTAAGCATGGTCAGCGGAGACTGGCGTAGCCTGATGCTCAGACGATGCCTGCGAGGGCGCGGTAGCCGGAGTCGGAAGGGTGAGTGGTGCCACAAGCCGGTGGCGCAGAAGACCCCGGAGCGCAGATCGGCGGGTTCTGGTGGCCTGGCGCCTGGTCTGCGCCGGGGTCCGGACGTCAGCGCCGGTCGTCACTGAGCCGGGTGGCCTCCAGGTCGAGGCCACGTTGCAGTTGCCCGCGGGTAGCCTGGCTGGTGGTGCCGCTCTCGTACAGGCGGGTGGGTTCAGCGTTCTCGGCCGCGTTGAGGTCGCGCCGCACCTCCTGTTCGGTCAGGCCGTCCGGCCGTGGTGGCCGGGTGCCGTCGCTACGTTCGCGGGCGGGCCTGATGCGGGCTTGCAGGCTGGCGCGGACCCGGTCGATCACCGCATCTGAGGCGACATCATCGGCGGCGAGCTCATCCAGCTGCGCCAGGGCCGCCTCGGCCAGGCGAAGCCTGACCATCGTTTCCTCATGCCCGGCGGTGGCCGGCCGGGCGATCCCGGCCAGCCGGGCCAGCGGCTCCAGGGTGAGTCCTTGCATGATGAGCGAGACCACGATGACCGCGGCGGCCAGCACCAGGATGAGGTCGCGCTGCGGCAGCGGGGCGCCGCTGGCTGAGGTCAGCGGGATGGACAAGGCCGCGGCCAGCGGCACGACCCCGCGGGTGCCCGCCCAGGTGACCACGGCGGGCACCGGCCAGGACAGGCGCCGGGTGCCGCTGCGCCGCTGCAGGAGCGGGAAGACCCACAAGATCCGTGTCGCGATGAGCGTGCCGGTCACCGCGAGCGCTGCGGCCGGCCACGCCTGGTCATGGGACAGGTCACCGATCAGCGCAGGCAGTTGCAGGCCGATGAGGCTGAAGACCACGCTCTCCAGCAAGGAGATGACCGTCTGGTAGACGGAGTGGAGCTGCAGCCGGGTCTGCGCGGTGGTGATCTTTGCCCGGCGCGCGCCGATGACCAGGCCGGCGACGATCACCGCCATCACCGGCGAGACGTGAACCGCCGCGCCGGCCACGTACGCCGCATACGGGGTGACAAGCGCCAGCACGGTTTCCAGCACCGGATCGGTGACGTGCTGGCGCACCGCGATGACCCCGGCCGCGACCACGCCCCCTGCTGCGGCGCCGCCGGCCGCCAGGACAGCGAACTGCCCGGCGCCATGCAGCAGCACCCCACTCACGGTCCCGGCGGTTGTTCCCGCCACCGCGATCGAGACTGCGATCTGGAACAGCACAGGCTGGTCGCGTCGTTGAACAGGCTTTCGGCCTGCACCAGCGCCTGCACCCTGGGCGGCAGCGACAGCCGCCGCCCCAGCGCGCTGACCGCCACCGGGTCGGTGCTGGCCAGCAC
>JBOHCP010000106.1:0-10883 GCA_050698875.1 Streptosporangiaceae bacterium
TGAGCCTGCTGTCAGTACCGGACGGCACCGGCGGCGTGCGGCTTTGCGTTCCTGAGTCGCACGCTCATGCGAACTTTCAGGGTGCAGGCACACCGCTGCGTCGGCCTCGCTGTCGGCGAGCGCGAGCATCGTGACCACCGGATGTGCGACGGGCCGGTCAGCTATAAGGCGTTGTCCCTGGTAGCGAGCCTGCGGGCCCACTTTTCCTCGATGTGGCCGTAGCGCCAGATCAGCAGCGCCGCGGCCCACGTGGCCAGGAACAAGCCCACGATCACGAAACCAGCGACGTTGAGGTTGAAGTCGCGGAGGAACCCCCAGAACCCGCCGGCCTGGCTGAGCCCTTTGACCTGTGACGAGATCAGCCCGAGCGCCTCGATCCCGCCGACCAGGAAGCAGACCGACACCGACAGGCCGGTGATCGCCAGGTTGTAGTAGACCTTGCGGACCGGGTTGAGGAAGGCCCAGCCGTAGGCCAGGTTCATGACGATGCCGTCCGTGGTGTCCAGCACCGACATGCCGGCGGTGAACAGGACCGGCAGGCAGCAGATCGCGTACCAGGGGATGTGCTGCAGGGCGAGGAACGCGGTGGTGCCGAGCAGCAGAACCTCCGTCGCGGTGTCGAAGCCGAGCCCGAACAGCACGCCGACCGGGTAGAGCTGCCACTCCTTGCTGATCGCCCGCGCCCATCGGCCGAAGAACCGGTAGAGCAGGCCCCGGTTGTCTAGCTGCCGTTCCAGCTCCGCCTCGTCGTACTCGCCGCGCCGCATGGCGCGGAATACCTTGCCGATGCCCCGGAGAATGACCAGGTTCAGCGAGCCGATGAGGAACAGGAAGGCCGCCGAGACGAGCGTGCCGAACAGCGTGCCGAACCGCTCGAGCCCGGAGTTGCCGTTCACGAGCTGCCCGAAGACCACCTCTTCCGCCACGACGATGGCTACCCCCATCGCGACGACGACGGTGGAATGGCCGAGGGAGAAGAAATAGCCGAAGCACAGCGGCCGGGGCTTGCCGGTGCCCTGGCGCGCGCTGAGTTCCTTGCGGGTGGTGTTGTCGATCACGGCGATGTGGTCGGCGTCGAAGGCGTGCCGCAGCCCGAGCGTGTACGCCAGCACGCTCACGCCGATGCCGAGGCCCCGGTAGTGCGCGGGTATCACGACCGCCACGAAGATGGTGAAGCCGACCAGGTGCAGGCCCAGTATTGAGCCGTACATCGCCGACACGCGGCGCCGTTCGGCCGGCGTCATGGCCTGATATGACTGGCGCACCAGGGCACCAAGCCGAGGCCTGGCAGCGCTGCTCACAACCGCACGCTAGCCGTAACTGCACATGATTTGCAAGTACAGTAAAGTCGCACTGGAGGTGGCCATGGCCGGGAGGCAGCCGACGCAGTCTGTCCTCGTCGGGGCTGGTCCGCTGACCGTAGATGACGTGATCGCGGTCGCCCGCTGCGGGGCACGAGTGCAGCTAGCGGCCGAGGGGCTGGCAGCGGTCAGGCGTGGCCGCGACATCATCGAAGCCCTGGCCGGGGACTCAGAGCCGCACTACGGCGTGTCCACCGGGTTCGGCGCGCTCGCGACCCGGCACATCCCGGCCGACCTGCGCGCCCAGCTGCAGGCGAGCCTGGTGCGCAGCCACGCGGCCGGCTCGGGTCCCGAGGTCGAGGACGAGGTAGTCCGTGCTCTCATGCTGCTCCGGCTGGCCACCCTGGCGACCGGCCGCACCGGGATTCGCGAGGAGACGGTCCAGGCGTACGCTGCGCTGCTGAACTCCGGCTACACGCCCGTCGTGCACGAGTACGGGAGCCTCGGCTGCTCCGGTGACCTGGCTCCGCTGGCCCACTGCGCACTGGTGATCACCGGCGAGGGCGTGGTCAGGGACGCCAGTCACCGCACGCTGCCCGCCGCCGAGGCGCTGGCCGCGGCCGGCCTCACGCCGGTGCGGCTGCGCGAGAAGGAGGGCCTGGCGCTGATCAACGGCACCGACGGCATGCTCGGCATGCTGGTGCTCGCGATCGCCGACGTGCGCGCCCTGCTGGCGGTCGCGGACATCACGGCCGCCATGAGCGTCGAGGCGCTGCTCGGCACCGACGCGGCGTTTGCCGCGGACCTGCAGGCGCTGCGACCGCATCCGGGGCAGGCCGACTCCGCGGCCAACCTGCGGGTCCTGCTGGCGGGCAGCGCGATCATGGCCAGTCATCGGGGTCCGGAGTGCACCCGGGTGCAGGACGCCTACTCGCTGCGGTGCGCACCCCAGGTCGCCGGCGCGGTCAGGGACACCGTCGACCACGCGGCGCAGGTCGCGAGCTGGGAGCTTGCGTCGGCGATCGACAACCCGGTGATCACCCCGGACGGGCGAGTGGAGTCCAACGGCAACTTCCACGGCGCGCCGCTAGGCTACGTACTCGACTTCCTGGCCATCGGGGTTGCCGACCTGGCAAGCATGTCCGAGCGGCGGACCGACCGGTTCCTCGACGTCGCGCGCAGCCAGGGCTTGCCGGCCTTCCTCGCCCACGACCCCGGCGTCGACTCCGGGCACATGATCGCGCAGTACACCCAGGCAGCGATCGTGTCGGAGCTGAAGCGGCTCGCGGCGCCGGCCAGCGTCGACTCGATTCCCAGCTCGGCCATGCAGGAGGACCACGTGTCGATGGGCTGGTCCGCCGCGCGCAAGCTGCGCCGGGCGCTGGACGGCCTGACCAGGGTGCTGGCGATCGAGCTGCTGACCGCGGCGCGCGGCATCGAGCTGCGTGCGCCGCTGACGCCGGCCGCCGGGACCGGCGCAGTGCTGGCGGGGCTGCGGGCCAGCGCGGCCGGACCGGGACCGGACCGGTTCCTGGCTCCGGAGATCGACGCCGCGGTCCGGTATGTGGCCGACGGCGGCGCCGTCGGCGCGGCCGAGTCGGTCATCGGCCCGCTCCGCTAGCGGCCCGCTCCGCTAGCGGCCGAGGCCTAGGCTGTATCGCTGACGGCCGATCGAGGAGCGGTGAACGGTGCGCTCGCGCCTGCTTCGATGGCTCAGCCGGGTGCTGCTGATCCTGGCTCTGCTCGCGTCGCTGGCTGTGGTCGGGCGTTCGGCTTCTTCGTCCATCTGATCGTCGGCGGTTACTCCGGGGGCAGCAGCCCGACCAGCGTCGCGCCGATGCTGTTCCCGGTCGCGTTTCTGTTCTTCCTGGTAGTTCAGATCCCCGCCACACTGGTCTGCGCGTTGCTGTGGCTCGGCTACCGCGTCGCCAGCGCGCGAGGCGGCGACCGGGTCCGGCTTAGATGACCGGGGGCCGACCGAGCCTGGTGAGCCGCCAGACCGTGCGCAGCGAGATCGGCCGCCGCTCGCCGGGGTCGGTCCGCCAGCCCTGCGCGAAGCCACCGAGCCAGGCGCGCAGCGCGCCCGTCGACCGCCGTTCCCTCATGATGGTGACCAGGACCCAGTCGAGCAGGTAGACGAGGGCAAGCGGCCAGGGCAGGTTCCGCCGGGCGAGTAGCACCCTGTTCCGGCCGTCGTAGCGGTACCAGGCGGCATGCCGGGCGTTCTCGACGGGCGGGTGGCACACCCGCGCTTCGGCGTCGTACTCCAGGGTCCAGCCGCGCTCGATAAGCCGCCAGGCCAGGTCGGTTTCCTCATGCGCGAAGAAGAACAGCTCCGGCAGGCCGCCCGCCGCCTGCCACGCGGACCGGCGGGCGGCGAAGCCTGCGCCGACGAACGTCGTCACGGCCGACGACCGGCCGGGATCGGCGCGCAGCCGGGGCACGTGCCAGCGGACGCCGGGGCCGCCGCCCGGATCCTGCACCCGGAAGGCCAGCACCGCGAGCCGGGGGTCGGCGGCGAACCGCGCCGCGACGTGTTTGCCGATGCGGGGGTCGCCGAACCAGCCGTCGTCGTCCAGGAACAGCACGACGTCACCGGTGCTGGCCGCGACGCCGGCGTTTCGTCCGGCCGCCACGCCGCGGTTCTCCGGGAGCCGGATGGTCCGCACCTCGGCTGGGACCGGCGGCGGCTCGGCGCCGTTCCCCACCAGCACGAGCTCTACGCCGTCGGCGCGCAGCGGCTCGGTGCTGGCGATGGCGCGGGCCAGCTCGGCCGGACGGCTGCCGGTCGTGATGATCACGCAGGACAGGCGCGGGTCCGCGGTCTGGCTCACAACAGGCGCCGGGACGCGAGGATCGCCGCGACGTGGGCGAGCACCAGCAGTGCCGCGACGATGAGGCAGCCGAGCAGCACCACCCTGGTGGCGAGCAGGCCGCCCGCGACCTGGTCGGCGATGGCGGCGATCAGGACCAGCACGGACAGCTCGATCTGCTGGATGACCCGGTGAACCTTCAGCGTGCTGGCGGCGCGCCGGACCAGCGAGAGGCCGGCGGGACGGGGGGCGAGCGCCGCGCCGGACAACTCGGCGGGTAGCCCCTGCACGGCCCGGGCGACCACGACGTTGTCAGTCTCGGCCCGGACCAGGCACGCGAGCAGCGCAGCGGCCAGGCCGGCGGTGACGTACCGGCCGGAGACCGTGAGCGCACCCTGGCTGCGAACCCCGAGGCCGACGAGCATGGCGGCGTCGCACAGGTAGTGCCCGACGCGATCCAGGTAGACGCCGCGCGCCGACGTACGTCCCGTCAGCCTGGCCAGCTCCCCGTCGCAGCAGTCGAACAGCAGTGCAAGCTGGGTCAGCACGACCGCGCCGACCGCGGTCGCCAGGCCGCCGAAGGCGATGACCACGCCGGCTGCCAGGCCGCAGGCCACGAAGGCGAGCGTGACCGCGTTCGGGGACCAGCCGGTGCGGGCCAGGATCCAGGTCACCCGCGGCGAGACCGTGCGCATGTAGAGACGGCCGAACAGGTGCTCGTCGTTCACTCGCTCGACGACCCAGCCCGGCTGGCCCGCCGACTTCACCTCGTTCAAGGTGGGCCGCGCCATGGTCCCCCGCTCGCCGTTCCCCCGTCCGGCCTGCGTCCATGGTAGGCCCGATGGTTCCGGCCGCCGCGGCTAGGCGCGGCCCGCTGGGACCGGTCAGTTCCCGGCGGCCGCTTCCTCAGGTGGCGCAGCCGGCGGCTCTCCGCCCGGCGGCTCTCCGCCCGCCGCCTGCTCTGCGGCCGTGGTCGCCGTCGCCCGGCGGCGGATGTCCGCCAGGCTGTCGTGCAGCGATTGCCAGACCACCCCCAGGCTGACGCTGAGCGGGTGATCCCCGCGGATGACGGCGTCCGCTCCCGCCGGAGTGGCCGCCCGCTCGGTGTCGCCGGTCTCGGCGGTGTCGCCTGGCTCGCCTGGCTCGCCGGTGTCGCCGGTCTCAGCTGGCGGGCCGACGAGGCCCGCGGACTCGCGGAGAGCGTCGGCCGCGGCGCGGCCGAGCTGGACGATCTCGGAGTCCGACGCCTCGAGCGTGAGGCGGTCGTCGGTCACGGTGATCAGCATCTGCCGTCGGCCGGCGTCCTCGGGCAGCTCGTCGCTGCTACCGGTCACCTCTGCGATGCGCAGCGCCTCGAGCGCGCGGTCAAGGTCCACCCCGAGACCGGCGAGCGCGCGGGCAGCGGCGGTGTTCGGATCGGTGAGCGCCGCCAGCAGGATGTGATGCGACCCCACCGGGCTGGCGCCGGCCAGCCGTGCGGCCTCCGCCAGGCTGGAGTCGGCGGCCGGGGTCGTGCGCAGCTCCGCCAGCTGTTCCGGCTGTAGCCGAACCGAGGTGCGCTGACCGGCAGTCCGTCGCAGCCACCGTCGGCTCTGCGCGGTGGCGACTGCCTGCGGCATGAGGTCAATCACCGCCAGCCGGACTTCGCCGAGGTTGGCGGCGTGCTTCAGCAGGATCTGGGCACCGACCCCTTCGCCCTCCCGGATGATGCCGAGCAGGATGTGCTCCGTGCCGATGTAGTCGTTGCTGAGCTGCAGTGCCTCCCGGAGCGCCAGCTCCAGGCACTTTTTCGCGCGCGGCGTGAACGGGATGTGACCGGTCCGCACCTCCTGCTTGCCGCGGCCGATGATGGCGAGCACGTCCTCCCGGCCGGCCGTGAGGGTCAGGCCGAAGCTCTCGGCGACCTCGGCGGCCATTCCGCGCGTCTCGCCGAGCAGCCCGAGCAGGATGTGCTCGGTGCCGATGTAGTTGTGCTGGAGGCGTCGCGCCTCTTCCTGGGCGAGCACGATTGAGTGACGGGCTCTCTCGGTGAACCGCTCGAACATGGGACCACGGTGGACCACGAGATTACCCATGTCAATACACTGCTAATAATAGGCTGATGGTGATAGCTACTACCGACTACTTGGCGCGAGGAGCATGCTTGTGGACTGGGAGGACCGGCTCGACGGGTGGGAGCTTGAGCTCGAGCTCAATGCTCAGCTCGACGGGTCCGACTGGGTGACGCTCGACCGCGCAGCCACGCAGACCGGTGCCTCCAGGGCGGCGCTGCGCAGCTGGTACCGGAGCGGGCAGATCCCGTCCCGGCTCATCGACGGACCGCACGGACCGCAGCGCCTGGTCCCGCTCGCACTGGTCGCGGCTCGGGCGGAGGCATCGCCACGGCTGCGGCGCGCCGCCGAGCGTCAGCTCGCCGACCAGGCGCAGCTCGAGATCTTGCGGCACCGAATCGACCAGCTGGAGCTCCGGCTGGTCGCGCTGGAGCGCCCGGAGTTGGGTCAGCCCGGCCACGACTAGGGCTCGGTCACGGTCGTCGCTGAGCGGGTCAGCGTTCCGGTCCGGGCGGAGCGAGCCCTGCGGGCGTCCTGCCGTCGCTGATGGCCAGTTCATCGAACCAGCCGCAGCGGGCCTGGCCGGCCGGGCGGTCGAAGCGAGTGACGTAGGGTTTGATGTCCAGCACGGGCGTGCCGTCCAGCAGGTCGACCCCGGCAAAGTGAATCGTCTGACCGCTCACCTCGATCAGCTCGATCAGGCTGAGCCCGATCGGGTTGACCCGGCGTGGCCCGCGGGTGGCGAAGATGCCCATCGCGCGCTGTTGCGGGCGCAGCAGGAACGGCACCTGCCGCAGCGGGGCCGGTCCGGGCGCGCGGTCCCGCGGCCGATGCAGCCACGTGATCAGCCAGGCGTAGTCGAAGCCCGACAGGCCGTAGAGCCCGTCGACATACTGGTCGGCGAGTTCGACGGTCGCCCGCACGGCGCGGTTGAGGCTGGCCTGGATCGGCGTCTGCTCGGTCGAGGAGTAACCGGAGCGGACCACTCCGATGACCGGCAACGGGACTGACTCGCTCATGACGGATATTGTCCTCACCATGCCGCAGGTCCCGCCCGAACTCGCGGACAATCCGGACCGGCTCCGGTGGAACGAGCGCTACGGCGGCGGATCCGCACCGGCCTTCGCGGTGCACGAAGTGGCCGTGCTCGCCCTGTCGGCGCGCCTGCCGGACGGGCCGGTGCTCGAACTTGCGTGCGGGCCGTCGGGCAGCGCGCTGCTGGCCGCCGAACGCGGTCGCAGCGTCACCGTGGTGGACGTCTCCGAGGTGGCGCTCGGCCTGCTGGCGGCCGAGGCGCAGCGGCGGCACCTCGGGCAGCTGATCTCGGTCGTGCAGGCGGATCTGCTCACCTGGCAGCCCCCGGCCCGGCAGTACGCGCTGGTGCTGTGCACCGGGTACTGGGATGGCACCGTGTTTGCCGTCGCGGCCGGCCTGGTGGTGCAGGGTGGCGTGATCGGCTGGCAGGCGCTGACGCAGGCAGCGCGGCAGGCGCATCCGCACCTTCCGGCGGAGTGGTGCGTGGGGCCCGGCGAGCCAGCATGCCTGCTGCCCACCGGTTTCGAGGTGATCAGCCAACGCGACGTTGGCCCGGAGCCCGCCGTCCGGCGGCGACTGCTCGCCCGCCGCACCCGCTAGTAGTGTGTTATGAGCAGTTTGACCGGATCCTCGGTCGGGTCGCCGATTCATGAATGCCGGTCTGGTGTAGCTGGGACAACACCAGACCGGCATTCACGCCGTTCGTCACGTACTCGAGGCTTGCTGAGGATCGGGCGCTATCCTGTGCGGTCAGCGCGGCTGCTACGGCCGCGCCCAGCGCGCGCGACCGGCGGCGGGAAGGCGTTGCCGACCTGGCGGTAGGCCGCGGTCTTGCGTCCGGCGAACCGCCAGCTGTCAGGAAAGCCCTGCAGCCTGGCCACCATCCGCACGGTCAGCTTCGGCGGCTCGCTCGCCGGGTGGTCCGGCCCGGGGGGGCCGTCGTCCACGCCGAGGCCGTCCACGCCGAGGCCGTCCACGCCGAGGCCGTCCACGCCGAGCTCGCGCCACGCTGCCCTGGCCCGCGTGGGGCCGAGATCCGCGCCGCCGTGCTTCTTGCTGCCGCCGACGATGGTGGGCGCGATCCCGTCCGCCCGCGCGGCCCAGTCCGAGGCGCCCGGCCAGCCGGCCGCCGCTATCAGGTCGGCCAGCGTCGCACCGACCGTCGGCGGCGGTCCGGGCTGCGGCTGCGGCCAGCGGAACAAGGCAGCCCACGGCTGCGCAAGTGCGATCAGCACGAACCGGGGCCGCAACTGCGGGACTCCGTGTTCGCTGGCGTTGACCAGCTCCCACCAGGACTGGTAGCCGAGCTGTGCCAGCCGGTCACGGACCTGCGCCCGGTAGCGGTCGAACCGGCGCGTGCTCAGGCCGCGGACGTTTTCCAGCAATACGGCACGCGGGCGGATCTCCGCGACGAGGCGCAGTGCCTGCGGGAACAGTTCTCGCTCGTCGTCGCGCCCGAGCTGCCGGCGGGCGACGGCGAAGGGCGGGCACGGAACGCCCCCGGCCAGCAAGTCAGCGTCCGCGTAGGCGTGCCCGTCCCCACGTCGTCTTCGACGATCTTTCAGTCGTCGCCGCGGTTGGCACGCAGCGTGGCGCACGCGTAGGCGTCGAGCTCGACCGAGGCCGCGTGGCGGAAGCCAGCCTGCTCGAGGCCGAGCGCCTGGCCTCCCGCGCCCGCGCAGCCCGGCCTCGCCACCGCTGAGCGTGAGTTGAGCGTCCCGAAGCGTCGCTGGGCGCGCAGCGTTCCCGCCGCTGCAGAACCTCCATCCGCTACTGGGAGATGGCTGGCGGCCGACAGCCTTGACTCTCACCTTGGGGGAGCCTGCACACTCACCTTGCCGGGTCGAATCGGCCCGGCGACGAGGGAGTCAGCGTGGAAGAAATCAGCATCGGAGAGTTCGCAAGACGGTCCCGCCTTTCGCTGAAGGCGCTCCGCCTCTACGACGAACGCGGGGTGCTGGTGCCTTCGCGGGTCGATCAGGCGTCTGGGTATCGCTACTACGACACGGCCCAGCTCGACGAGGCACGCCTTGTCGTGATGATGCGCGAGTTGCAGTTGCCGCTCGAGGCGGTCAGGGAGCTGCTCGCGTGCGATCCGGCCGATGCAGCGACACGCATCGCCGAGCACTGGCGCGACACCGAAGCGGCACACGACGCGCGGCGCGAGCTAGCCGATTACCTCGTCAGCCGGCTGCGCGGAAAGAGGCCTGTCATGTACGAAGTCGCCACCCGGGAGATGCCCGAGCGCAGTCTGCTCTGCCTGAAGCGCAACGTCGACGTGCAGGGGCAATTTGCGTTCGGCAAGGAGTTCATCGCGATCCTGCGCGAGCGACCGCTGCCGAAGATCGAAGGACGAGAAGGCGCGGCCTTCTGCATCTACTGGAGCCACCCGAGCGCTGACGGCGATGGTCTGATCGAATGGTGCAAGCCGGTTCCCGCGGGGGAGGCGCACACGCTCGCGGAGCACTATCCCGAGCTGACGTTGCGAACCGAGCCGGCGCACCTTGAGGCGTTCGTCGCGCTGCCAGCTGGGTACGGGGCGGTGCACTGGCAGCTCGCTTGCGAGTCACTGGACGCCTGGACGCAGGAGCAGGAGCGGGAGCAAGAGGGTGAGCGTCTTGCCCTCGAGCCCGAGGACCTCGGCCTGCGCACCACCTATCTGGCGATCGGGCCGAGCGATGTCGGCATCGATCTCGCCATCCCGTTCGCGGTATAGCGATGATCGAAGCCCGCGGCCTGGTCAAGCGCTACGGCTCCACCATGGCCGTCAACGACCTTTCGTTCTCCATCCGGCCCGGCATGGTCACCGGCAACGGCATCCCCCGCAGCCGGGTGGACGAGGTGCTCCGCATCGTCGGTCTCGAGGGCGTGGCCAGGCGCCGGGCGAAGGGCTTCTCGCTGGGCATGAGTCAGCGGCTCGGCATCGCCTCGGCGCTCCTCGAGGACCCGGCCGTGCTCATCTTCGACGAACCGGTGAACGGCCTCGACCCCGACGGCATCCACTGGGTCCGGATCCTCATGCGGGCGCTCGCTGCCGAGGGCCGCACCGTGCTGGTCTCCAGCCACCTGATGAGCGAGATGGCCCTGACCGCCGACCACCTGCTGGTGATCGGCAAGGGCCGGCTGATCGCCGATACCAGCGTGGACGAGTTCGAGCGGTCCAGTTCCCGGCAGTGGGTACACGTCCGCAGCCCGCAGGCGGCCGAACTGGCCGCCCGCTGCCGCGAGGCCGGTGCCACCGTCCGGGCCGGGAGCACCGTCCGGGCCGGGAGCACCGTCCGGGCCGGGAGCACCTCCCCGGTGGCGGCCGCACCCGTGGCCGGCCCGGACGCCGGCACCGACCCCGACGTCATCGAGATCACCGGGATGGACAGCGCCGAGGTGGGAAGGCTGGCCGCCGCCCATGGCATCGCCCTGTCCGAGCTTCTCCCCGTCCGGGCCTCACTGGAGGAGGCGTTCATGGAACTGACCCGAGAGAGCGTGGAATACCAGGCGGCCGGGGCGACCCGATGACCGACGCCACGATCGCCCTCACCGGCCCGGACCACCGGGCGGCCTTCCGGGCATCCACCTTCGCCGACGTGCTGCGGTCGGAGTGGACCAAGTTCCGTTCGGTCCGGTCGACTTTCTGGGCGCTGACCGTGACCGTCGTGATCGGAATCGCCCTGGGGGCCGCCATCAGC
>JBOHCP010000107.1:0-10881 GCA_050698875.1 Streptosporangiaceae bacterium
GGTACTGGCGGGCGGCGAGTAGCTTCATATCTGGTCTCGTCATTTGCCGACGGCCAGACGGGAGCTGACCAAGCGTGAATCTGCCCGAGGATCTGATCTCTCTGCTGCGGGAGCGCGGGTGGCAGTGAGCGTTTGCGACTTGTCCAGCCCCTCCCGCTACTACGCGATCCGCGGAAGGTCGTCGATCTCAGCACCGAAGGTGCCGCGGACCACATCGAGGCCCTCGCTCAGCGCTACCTCGGCGCTCCCTACCCGTGGTATGGCGGCCGCGACCAGGTCCGTGTCGTTCTGACCATCAGGGCGGACAAAGTTCGCGGGATGGGGTAGGCGCAGCACCACTACCGGTCGATCGGATGCCGCACCGACGACAGGCCGCCATCGCTACCGTCGGGCTACTGCTGATTCGTGTTCGGCCGGTCGAGCCCGCCATGGCACGGCGGCTGAGGCCAGGCCAGGCCGTTCCCGTGCGCTCACGCTAGGACGGTTCGATCACTGAGGAGCAGAAGATGGCATTGAGCAGATTCCGGCGAACTCGGCTCGCCAAGGTCCTCAACTACCAGGACGCACGGCGCTTCGCGAGGAGAACGCTGCCGCGCGGGGTCTTCGAGTATGTCGACGGCGGCGCCGAGGACGAGGTGACGCTGCGCCGTAATACCGAGGGTTTCCGGGACCTGCGCTTCCATCCCCGGATGGGCATATGGGTAGCGGAGCCGGAGCTATCGACGACTCTGTTCGGGCAGAGCGTATCCTTCCCGGTTCTCACCGCCCCCTGCGGTGGCATGAGGCTGATCCATCCCCAGGCCGACATCGGCGTCGCATGCGCGGCCGCGTCGGCCGGCACGGTACACGTCGCCAGCTCGGCGTCGGGCTTCTCACTCGAGGAGATCGCCGAGCATTCGCCTGACCGCCACTGGTTCCAGCTGTACAGGTACATGGGGCGTCCTGGCATGGAGAACCTGGTCCACCGGGCGAAGGCTGCGGGCTACAAGGCCATCGTGGTGACCATCGACACCCAGGTCATAGGCAAGCGCGAGCGGGACTGGCGCAACGGATTCAGCTTCTCGATGCGCGTGAACGCTGCTAACGCTCTCAAGCTCAGCAGTCAGCTCGCGCCGCGGCCGTTCTGGACCGCCCGCTACGTCCTCGACGGGATGCCGTTTCAGCTTGCCAACACCGCGGCCATGGCGAGTAACGGCGTGCCGATGTCGCTGCCGGAGATGGGTCGCCGGGAGTCGAACTCGCCAACATGGGAGGACATTGCCTGGGTACGCCAGAACTTCGACGGCCCAGTGCTCGTCAAGGGCGTGCTCACCGCCGAGGACGGCCGCAAGGCGCTCGAGTTCGGTTGCGACGGTGTCGTGGTTTCTAACCACGGGGGCCGCCAGCTCGAGGGGGCGCCCGCGGCCATCGACGTACTGCCGGAGATCGTCGCGGCCGTCGGTGGCAAGATGGAGATCCTCCTGGACGGGGGCGTGCGTCGCGGCAGTGACGTGCTCAAGGCGCTAGCTCTCGGCGCGAACGCTGTGCTGATCGGGCGTCCGTACGTGTGGGGCCTTGCACTCGGCGGCCAGGACGGCGTCTCGCACATGCTGGAGATGTTGCGCGCTGAGATGAATCGCTCGCTGCAGCTCATGGGTTGCTCGTCGATTCACGATCTGGACCGCACCTGGCTGATGCACGCAGGAACGCCCTGAACTAAACGAGGAGAACCTGCCGACAGCCGGGGCACCAACCTGCTTCGCCTTGGCGGCCTGCCAGAGCCACCCGGCTGAAGCGACTGTGATCAGTCAGCGGTGTTGCGGTGAAGGGTGCCGGTGCTGGTAGATCGGAGATTCTGTACCGGCTGGCAGCCGGATCGCCGCCAGCAGTCCCCAGCCGTGATCGGAGACATCGCATGCCACTTCGACGCCTTTGGTGCGCAATTCAGCCAGGGTCGCGCGGATGTGGTCGGACATCAAATACAGCTCATGGCGGCTACCACCGTCAGCCGGGTGAACGGCCAGCTCGGCGGGCGGCGAGGCGAAGATGAGCCAGCCGCCGCCCGCATCGGCCGACGGTAGGTTCAGCACGTCAGCAACGAGCGCGCGCACTTTCTCGGCCTCCGGGAGAAGACGATCGCATGCACCCCAGTGATCACGGCTTCGAGCCCAGCCCGCCGCGCAGCAGCGTCACCGTCCTGCTCGCGCTGGCCGGGTAGCTCACTGTTGAGAGGCGATGCTTGGTGTTCTCGTACCTGACCGACCTGAGTTGTCCCCGCTGTGGCGCTGGCTACCCGGCCGATGTTGTGCAGGGCGTGTGCACGTGCGGCTCGCCGCTGCTGGCGCGGTATGACCTCACCCGGCTAGCCGCCGACTCATCCCGCGCTGCATTCGCCGGCCGCGAGGCCTCGCTGTGGCGCTATCACGAGCTGTTGCCTGTGTCGCGCGCGCAGAACATCGTCAGCCTCGGCGAGGGCATGACACCGCTGCTCGCGCTGCCGCGGCTGGGCGAGCGGCTCGGCGTGCCCGGGCTGCTGATGAAAGACGAGGGGACCATCCCGACCGGGTCGTTTAAGGCGCGCGGTGCCGCCGTAGGCGTCTCCAGGGCGGCTGAGCTCGGGGTGGCTGGCATTGCCATGCCGACGAACGGAAACGCCGGCGCTGCGTGGGCACTGTATGCGGCTCGTGCCGGTATCCGCGCGCTGATAGCCATGCCGGAGCAGGCGCCCGCCGTCTGCCGGGGCGAGATCGCCTCGGCGGGGGCAGAGCTCTACCTGGTGCGCGGGCACATCGGCGACTGCGGCCGGCTCATCAATGTCGCTGTCACGCGCCGCGACGGCCTTCAGGAGGTCTCCACGCTGAAGGAGCCCTACCGCCTGGAGGGCAAGAAGACGATGGCCCTCGAGATCGTCGAGCAGCTGGGCTGGCGGATGCCGGACGTGATCGTGTACCCCACCGGCGGCGGCGTCGGCATCATTGGCATCCACAAGGCACTGGGTGAGCTGGTCGAGCTGGGCTGGCTGAGCGGCCCGCTGCCACGGCTGGTCGCTGTCCAGGCCAGTGGCTGTGCCCCGATCGTCGCTGCGTTCCAGGCCGGCGCACGCGAGAGCGCGCCGTGGCCGGATCCCTATACCGTCGCCTTCGGCATCAACGTGCCGAAGGCGCTCGGCGACTTCCTCATCCTCGACGCGATCTACGCCACCAGCGGCTGCGCCATCGCCGTCAGCGACGCCGATCTGCTGGCGGCGCAGCGCGAGATCGCCAGCACCGAGGGGGCGCTGGTCTGCCCGGAGGGCGCGGCGACCGTCGCCGCGATCCGGGTGCTTCGCCAGCGCGGCGAGATCGGCGAGGGCGAGGTCGTCGTCGCGCTCAACACCGGCGCCGGAATCAAATACCCCGAAACTCTGGACGTGACCGCGCCCCTGCTTGAGCCGGATGGTGAGATCCCGGCGCCACCGGTGTGACGGCGTTACGCACGCCGCGCATGCCGCCGCAATCTCGCAACGGCTTCCCTGACACGGCCCCGCGCCGGCCGGACCGCCATGGCCGGCTTGCTGATCGAACCGAGCGCGGCCGGCTTGCTGGTCGAGCCGAGCCCGGCCGGCTTGCTGGTCAAGCCGAGGACAACGGTCAGGAAGCCAATGCGCGGACTCACTGGTAGCACTCAGCATTGCTGGAGCCTGAGTGGGCTGGCCGATCAGCGAATGAGGCCATCTGCGTTGTCGCCTCGCGCACGACAGTGCCCAGTTCGACGGGCGAGCGATGGTTGTACAACGGTCCGGTGCCGTCGCTGAGGAGCGAGCTGGCCATCGCTGCGCCGCGGGCGTCGATGGGGCGCCCGCCGCTGAGGACGGAGATCATCTCTCGCAGATCCCGTCCGGCGGCGATGACGGCGCTACGGCGCAGCGGCGCCCGCGGGGAGAGCGGTACTGGCCGCCGGGAGGCCTGGTCCAGCACGTTGACCCAGCGCTGCGCGAGTTTCCGCCGAGCTGCCGGCGAGACGATTTCGCGTGCGCGGATGGCCAGGGCATCGCTGGATCGGGGCGGGGGCCCGGCCGCGAGCTGGCGATCCAGGGAGGAGGCCAGCGCGCGGGCCAGCAGGCGATCCCACGGCCGCTCGTGCTTCGGTGCCGGGTCGTGAGCGGCGGGCTGGTAGAGCAGTCCTGTGTTCATGCTTCGAGGCTGGCGCGTCGACAGGGGCATCGGTAAGTGGCAGAATTGACTATATGCGCAACGATGCTGCCAGCCTGACCGCCGGTGGCCCGGACGACTTCAGCGCCGGCCACCTCACGGGACCAGGGCATCGTGACCACGACGTCGCGATCGTGGTGTACGACGGGGTCACTGCCTTCGAGCTCGGGATTGCCTGCGAAGTCTTCGGTGACCAATGGTCGGCGACACTCGGCGTTCCCTGGTACCGCTCTGTCGTGTGCGCCCTGACACCGGGGCCCGTCACAGTCGACGCCGGATTCCAGCTGCAGGCAGCGTACGGACTGGAGCGACTCGTCAGAGCTAACACAGTGATCGTCCTGCCGAGCGTGGCCGAGGTGATCCCGGTCGGGATTCCCGAGGCCCTGCGGGAGGCGCATTCACGGGGCAGCCGCATCGTCTCGCTGTGCACCGGCGCATTCGCCCTAGCGGCCGCAGGTCTACTGGACGGTCGCCGGGCCACCACCCACTGGACAGAATGCGGCGACCTCGCCCGCCGGTACCCGAAGGTGACGGTCGACCCGGGCGTTCTCTTCGTCGACGAGGGCGACATCCTTACCTCAGCTGGCAGTGCCGCCGGCATCGACCTGTGCCTCCACGTGATCCGCGAGGACTACGGCACCGAGATCGCCACCCAGCTCGCCCGCCAGCTCGTGGTAGCGCCCCAGCGCGAAGGCGGACAGGCCCAGTACATCAATGCGCCAATGCCCGAGCTCGACAGCTCCAGCCTCTTCGCGGACACAGTCACCTGGCTCCAGGAGCATCTGAACGAGCCGGTGACAGTCGAGGAACTGGCCGCTCGCTCGGCCATGAGCCCCCGAACCTTTGCCCGCCGGTTCCTCGCAAGCACCGGCACAACGCCATACCAGTGGCTACTCCGTCAGCGCATCCAGTTCGCCCAGCGACTCCTCGAAATGACCGACCTGCCGATCGATTCAGTCGCGGAGACAAGCGGGTTCTCGACAGCAGCCAACCTGCGGAAGCACTTCAGCCGGACCGTGCACACCAGCCCCCAGGCCTACCGGCGGACCTTCCAGGCACGGCAAGCCAGCTGAGACGCAGTAACTGCGCTCAGGAACCAGCACGATGACGGCTACTCGCAGCTATCGGATTGATGGCGGCGGGCCAAGATCGCCACCTGGACGCGATCTTGCAGGCTGAGTTTGGTGCGGATGCTGCGGGTGTGGGTCTTGACGGTCTGCTCACCGATCTCCAGGTCCCTGGAGATCTGCCGGTTGCTGTGACCGCGAGCGATCAGCTGGAGTACTTCGCGCTCGCGCGGCGAGAGCGGCTCAAGGCGGGTCAGGCGGCGGTGGCCGGCGGATGCCGGCGTGGCCCGCCGGCCAGACCATCCAGAGCACGCTGCGGTATGGCGTGGACAGGCTGCCGTGTTTGGTCAGGCCGACATTGCCCGGAGCCGCCAGGGCGGGGAGTTCGCTCGCCGCCGCTCGTCCGGGCGGGTAGCGGGATGGCGCGGAGCACGCGACGACCGTGCCGTCGGCGGCGGCCGCCACGACCGCGGTGACCGCCTGGTGGCTGCGGATCGGGCCGGTGATCGCCGGAACTGCCAGCGTGCCGTCTTGGGCCTGCAGCTGGGCGCCGTTCACCAGCGAGGGTACCGGGAAGCCGAGCACAAGCGCCTCGACCAGCACCGCCATACCGCGAATGCACGGATCGGGCACCCTGATATCACCCGCTCAACCTGCCGGGCCGGCGGGTCCGGCCGTGCTGCGCGCATCCGGCCGCCCGTGGGCAGCGCGCCGTGAGCAGCGCGCCTCCGGCGGGCCAGGCAGGCGCGGCCTCGGGCCGGCCGTCCTGGCCCATGCGGTCGGGGACGGTGCCGGCGCTGGCCGACGGATTCAGGGTCAGGCTGGAGACTGACCCCGGCCTGGCGGCTGAGCCGCCGGCCGGGGCCGCGGTGGCGCTCGTCCCCGCTCGTGCGGTGGCCGAGGCTGCGCTCGCCGGCCCGGTAGCTGCTCCCGATGCGCACGACTGGCTGCGGTCGTCGGGTAAGACGCAGCTCGCCGCGGCGTTCGCCGAGTCGCTGTGGCAGGCAGGCGGTGCAGACCTGCTGGTCTGGATCGATGCCACGAGCCGGGCCTCGGTGCTGTCCGCCTACGCCGCTGCGACGGCCACCGCAACCGGCCTCCTCCAGGCGAGCAGCTGCGAGTCAGTCGCCGCCCAGTTCCTCAGCTGGCTGCGCGAGACCAGCCGTTCATGGCTGGTGGTATTCGATGACCTGGCCGACGCGACGAACCTGAATGGCCTATGGCCGGCCGGCCCGGCCGGCCGGGTGCTGGTGACCGCCACCGACGCTGCCCCAGCGGCATGCGGGTCGTGCGGGTCGGGCACTACAGCCTGCGTGAGGCCATCAGCTATCTCAGCGAACGCGTGTCAGCCGACCCGGACAAGCGGCACGGTGCGATCGAGTTGGCTCAGGACCTGGACTTGGAGCCGGTCGCACTGACCCAGGGCCAGCGCCGTGATCGCCAACTCCCCGCTATCGTGCCGCGAGTACCGAGCCCATTTCGTGAGCAGGCGGCAGCAGCTGATGGAGTCGCCCAGCGCTCGGCCGCCGGCAGCCGCGGTGACGTGGACGTTCTCGTTCGAACGTGCGGACCAGCTGGCGCCGGGCCGATCGGCCCAGTTGCTGCTGGCCTTGGCCGCGGTGCTGGACGGGCACGGCATTCCCGCATCCGTCCTCGCCGCTCCTGCGGCAGGCGATTTCCTCGCGAGCGGCGGCGACGTCCCGGCCAGCAGCGAGCTCGCCCGCGCGGCGCTGGCGGCACTGGAACAGGTCGGCTTGCTGACCGTCGAACTGGTGACGGCACCGCCGACGATCCGGATCAGCCCCGAGCTGCAGAGGGCGCTGCGGGCGGCTATGCCCGAGGGGATGCCAGATCAGGCGGCGCGTTCACTGGCAGACGCCCTGCTCCAGGCCTGGCCGGAACGGGAGCTGCCTGGCTGGCCTGCTTCCGGCCTGCGATCCTGCGTGGCGACCCTCCGGCGGCTCACCGGGAACGTGCTATGGGACGGCGGCTGCCATCCCCTGCTGATGCGGGCGGGGGACAGCCTGGACCGTGCCCGCCTGACCGAACCCGCGGTGGACCATTGGCTCGACCTGGCCACGACCAGCGGCCGCCTGCTCGGCGGCGGGCACCCTGACACGATGCTCGCCGGCCAGCGGCTGGCCGACGCCTACCTTGCGGCCGGCCGCGCGGACGACGCCATTCCGTGGTTCGAGTGGGCACACGACAGCCTGGCCCGCATGCTCGGGCCGAATCACCGTGACGTGATCGAGGCACGGCGCCGCCTGGGTCACGCCCTCGTGCCGGCGGGCCAGTTCCCGCTGCGATCACCGTCCTTGAACGCGCGGTTCCCCAGTTCGAGCAGGTCTGCGGGGCAGGTCATGCCGACACGCTCGTCGCACGGGCCGAGCTCGCCGCCGCCTACCTGGCTGCGGGCCAGTACTCCGACGCCATCACGCTCTACAGCCGCACGCTGGCCGACCGGGAGCGCGCCCAGGGAGACTGGCACCCGCAGACGATGACTACGCGTCACGGCCTGGCCGACTCCTATTTGGCCAGCGGCCGGGCAAAAGAGGCAGTCGCGGCCTACAAGCGAGTGCTGGCTGACCGGGAGCGCGTCCTTGGACCCGATCACC
Organism: Streptosporangiaceae bacterium; assembly: GCA_050698875.1. Taxonomy (GTDB): domain Bacteria; phylum Actinomycetota; class Actinomycetes; order Streptosporangiales; family Streptosporangiaceae; genus JAJYUU01. The sequence goes on from JBOHCP010000107.1 coordinate 7,852, forward strand.
TGGACACGCTTACGGCGCGGAGCAACCTCGGCGCCGCCTACCAGAAGACGGGCAAGACGGCGGCGGCCGAGCTGGCCTGCGAGCAGGCCTGGGCCGGGTTCGAGCGGGTGCTCGGCCCCCGTCATAGTGATACGCTGCGGAGCCGTGCGGAGCTGGCCCAGGTGTACCGCCGACTGGGGCGCTATGGCGACGCCCGCGCGCTGCTGCGCGACACGGTCGACCGCCTGGAGCGCGTCTTGCCCGATGGCGATCCGCTGATCACCGAACTGCGCCAGAACCTGGCCGACATCGGCGAGGAGTAACTCTCAGCGGCGGATGCCCGGACCGGCCGGGCCCAGCCCGCGCCGCAGCTAATACGCAGACCCACCGCGAGATCGTCCGGTCAGGCCGCAACTGGTGTAGCGCGGGGTATGTCGCTGGTGGTGTGCGAAGCACCTATTGTCTCGACGGGCGCAGCCGCTGGCGCGGTCACCTGTGATGATCGTGCCTGAGCGAGACGGGCGGCCGCAACAGCGCCCGGCTCCGCAAGCCACCCCGATCATCATCGGCAGCGCCTCTCGCCAGGCCACCCTGAGGGGCAGCTGCGCGGGCATGGCCGGTCCCTCGGCGGCCGCTGGTTCCCTGCCGGTGCCATCATGCGCCGCCAGGAGCACGGCGAGGCTGTGTTAGGAGGCGTCGCTCTTGGGCCGCACGGTGATGCCCCACTGGTCTAGACGAACCCTCAGAACCCGCCCCTGCAGGCGGGTCAGCGACCGCCAGCGGTACCTCCGGCACCCAGTTTCATCACTGCGAGCGGGCAGCAGGCCCATGGAATCTTTAGGGGCGAGGCGTAGAGCACGAGCTGCGTACCTGTGTCATACGATTGTGTTATGACAGACCTGGATGATGTTGAAGGGCTGCCGTCGCCATCGTCCGCGCTTTTGCAGCTGGCACGGCTCAAGGCCGACATGACCCAGCGGCAGCTAGCCGAACGGGCTGGAGTCCCGGTCACGATGATCTCAGCGTACGAGCGTGATCAGCGGCAGCCGACTCTGGCTACGCTGCTGAGGCTGTTGCGTGCTGCGGGATTCGATTTGCGCCTGCACCTGTCTGCCTATGACGCGCATGACGAGACACTGGCCCGGCTGGAAGCTGGCCGATCCGAGGCCGAGCGGTATCACCGTGACCGGCAGCTTCAGGCGTGGCGTGAGGCGGCGCCTGTGGAGGGCGCGGCTTGAGCGGCGCGGACGGTCTCGGTGAACCGCGTCTGAACCCTGCCGCGATCGTGGCCGTACTGAATCAGCACCAGGTCCGCTACGTCATCATCGGCGCCTTCGCTGCTATCGCGCAGCAAGCCCCCATACCGGCGACGAGAGATATCGACTTCACGCCGGAAGCGAGCCAGGAGAACGTGACCCGGCTGTCACGGGCGCTGACCGACCTTGGCGCGAAGATCCGGACAGAGGCGGTGCCGGACGGGCTGCCATTCAGCCACGATGCCACCTCGCTGGCGGCAGCCGAGGGGTGGAATCTGGTCTGCGCCGACGGCGAGTTCGACATCTCCTTCCACCCCTCCGGCTTCGCCGGAGGCTACGCCCAGCTTGCGGTCAACGCTCGTCGTCTTCGCGTGGGGGACGTGGAGGTGGTCGTCGCGGACCTCACCGATGTGATCCGGTCCAAGGAATCCGCGGGTCGTCCGAAGGACCTCCGGGTGCTGCCGTTGCTCTACCGGCATCTATCCACGCTCCGCACAGAGCGCGAGGCCGAACACGGATGAATGCTGTCTTTTCCAGCTATCGTCAGCGATCACAAGATGTCCCGCGCGACCGGGTGAAAGTATCTCCGAACTCCGAACGATCTTCAGATGGCGTGAACGCGGGAGCCAAAGTGGGAGCCAACGTGCACAGTCGTCAAGCTACGTCAGGCCACGTCTGGCGATCGTTGTCGTAGGTCAAGGCCACATCGGGCGATGCCGGGCTACGTCTGGCGGCTGGGTGGGCCTGATTGGGGACCAGGAGGCCGCGGGTTCGAATCCCGCCATCCCGACCAGGTAAGAGCGTGGCGCCGCACATGACCGCGATGACCCCGAAGGCGGCCGGTGCCAGGCGGTCGAAGCGCAGCGGCCGCCGGCCCGGCCCGGCCCGGCCGGCCCGGCCGGCGACGGCGACCTGTCCGGGGTGGTCTTCACCGCGGACGCATTACACGTCCACCGTGACAACCTGAAGCAGACCACCGACCGGGGCGGCGAGTACATCGTCACGGTGAAAGGAACCAGCCCGGCCTGAAGCACAACCTGACAACGGGAGACCGGTCGGTGCGTGCCGCGTTACGGCGTCACGACAGCATGCCCACAGTACTCGCAGTTCGACGGATAGCCCCACTTGACCCAGGTATTCTTGCCACAGTACTTATTCTGGCATTGCACCTTTACGTTCTCGCCAATCCGAGGCATCGATCAGCCCCAATCCTAAGAGTGTTCCGCAACGGGAACTGGCTTGAAGGTGTCATCTGCCTGCGCGAGCATGCCGACAAGCTTCTTTCTGGCGGCGCTTGCTTGCGGTCTCTCGCTCTGGCGACTGGCCTGCGAGGCTATGACGATGCGTCGCTTCTCTCCCTGATCCCAGACGCCGAGCTTAAGGGTATAGCCGATACCTTCGTGACGTGCCTTATAACCCCGGGCTACGGGAAAAAAGGCATTCAGGGCGAAATCCGGATCCACATCGATGGCCTGGAAGACGTTATTGGAAGTCGGGCGGATCCACTGGACCTTTCCAGCGAATATTAGGCCGCCAATATTTCGTACACGTGGCGCCAGCTGACGAAACGACTCGGCGATCCAACGGGCATCCTTCTCGGATACATATACATCGGTTTGCAGCTTTCCTAAGTCAGCCATATTAAATCCGCTCTCGCTGTCGGTCGTAGGAGTTTGGCTAGACGGCGTCGTTGTTGATTGACTGCCGAGGTACAACGGCGACACGCTCGAACTGAAGGGCAACGAGTCCGCCAGTCGAACCACGCGTGGATGTCAGTACCTGACCGCCCATACAA
>JBOHCP010000108.1:0-10845 GCA_050698875.1 Streptosporangiaceae bacterium
CCAGATCCGTTCCAGCGTGCTGTAGCCCGCCTCGCCGGCGGCCGCCCCGCTGTGCCCGGCGTCGGCCAGCCACGCTTTCTCGTCGAACGGCAGCCGGGCGATCAGCTCGCGCTCGTCGGCCGAGATAGGCAGCACGTCGTCGTAAAAGCCCGGCACGGTCACCCGACCGTCGCCATCGTGGAGGCCGGACAGCAGGTCGGCGAGCACGTGCAGCGTGTTGGGCACGCCGCCGCCGAACGAACCTGAGTGCAGGTCGCGCTCGGGGCCGCGCAGGTCGATCTGGGCGTCCACGACGCCGCGCATGCCCACGCACATCGACGGCACGTCGGCTGCCCACATGCCGGTGTCGGTCACCACCACCACGTCGCACGCGAGCCGGTCGGCCTTCGCGCGCAGCAGATCGGCGAAGTGCGGCGAGCCGGATTCCTCTTCCCCCTCGATCAGCAGCTTGAGCGTGACCGGTGGCCGGGTTGCACCAGACGCTGCCAGATTCGCCTGGATGCCGAGCGAGTGGAACAGGACCTGGCCCTTGTCATCGGACGCGCCGCGCCCGAAGAGCAGGCCGTCGCGCTGCGCTGGCTCAAACGGCGGGCTGTCCCACTCCGCCAGCGGCTCGACGGGCTGCACGTCGTGGTGGCCGTAGACAAGCGCCACCGGCGCCGCGGGGTCGCTGGCCCGCCATTCCGCAAACACCGCCGCCGGTCCCGCCGAGCCGGCCGCGTCCGTTGGCCAGACTTCCACCACGTCGAAGCCCGTTCCGGTCAGATGTTCTTTCAGCCAGTCCGCAGACCGGCGGACGTCGTCTCGCCTGGCCGGGTCGGCAGATATGGACGGGATGGCCAGCCACTGACTGAGCGCGCCGAAGAACTCAGCGGCGTGGTCCTCGATGTACTGGCGGACGTCCATGGCGCTCCTCGGTGCTCGGGCGCGGCCCGGGGCGGGCGCGCGGTCACGATCGTATCGGCGCTAGCATGGCGTGCCCGGAGCGGCAACGATGCGGGGGAGGCGGCAGTGCCCAGCTGGACCGCGGAGGCCGTGACGGCCGCGGCGGCGGATTGGGTGTGGGTGCCGCCAGAAGCCGAGCAGATCCGCACCGACGACTACCAGCTCATCGCCTATCCCACTCACCTGCAGCACCCAACCCGGGTCGCGAGGTCGGCATCCGCGCGGCCGCCGGGCGACCTCATCGACGAGGTGACCGCCCATGTGAGGGCGTGGCACCGCGATAGCGTCTGGTGGTGGGTACGGGCCGACACCCGGCCGGCCGACACCGAGGCCGTGCTGCAGGGGCGGGGCGGGACACTCGCCGAGACGGTGCAGGTGCTCGCGTACGACCTGGCCGACGGCGTGCCCGATTTTGGGCTGCCCGGTGACCCGCCCGCGCTGCGCGCGGAACTGGTTCGCGACGAGGCTACGCTGGCGGCCAGCGTGCTGGTGAACGACGAGGTGTGGGACGAGCGCAGGGAGCGGACCGCAGGCGACGGCGCGGCCGAGCTGGCGGAGATCCAGGCGCAGCTAGCTGCCTGGTCCGGTTACCAGATCGTGGTCTACGCCGACGGGGAGCCGGCCGCGACAGGCGGCTGCACGATCGTCGATGGCGTCGCCCGGCTGTGGGGTGCGGGCGCCAGGCCCGCCTTGCGCGGGCGTGGTGCCTACCGGCTGCTGCTGACGACCAGGATCGGACTGGCTCGCGAGCACGGTGCGACCATGGCGCTGGTCAAGGGCCGGGTGGAGACGTCGGCTCCGATCCTGCGGCGAGCCGGGTTCATCGAATACGGCGAAGAGCGCTCGTACCGGTTGCCCGCCTGAGCGGGTCCCGCGGCCGGGCAGAAGCGGAGGTCTCAAGATGATCGTCGCGTTCTCGGTGACGCCGCTCGGCGTGGGCGAGGATGTCGCCAGCTACGTCGCCGATGCCGTGCGGGTGGTGCGCGACAGCGGGCTGCCGAATCAGACCGACGCCATGTTCACCACGATCGAGGGTGAGTGGGACGAGGTGATGGCCGTGGTCAGGGCGGCGTGCGACGCGGTCGCGGCGCGCGCTCCGCGGGTGAGTGTGACCCTCAAGGCCGACATCAGGCCCGGCGTGACCGGCGGCATGCAGGCGAAGATGGCATCGCTCGAACGTCACCTGTGACGGCGGCCAGCTAGATCGGGTTCTCCGGGTGGTGGGAGTCCCACTCCTGCAGGGCCGCCACGGCCAGCCAGTCGAGCCCGCGGCCGACCTCGGCCTCGATCCCGTGCGCGAGCGCGGCGATCGCGGCCGCGGCCGCGTACCCGTCGGCCTCGTCCGTATCGTCGTAACCGCCCTCGAACGCGTGCACCAGCAGCTCCTTGGCCGAGCTGGCCCTGGCTGGCGCGTGCGCGTAGGAGTTCGCCAGGTGCGCGATGGCACGCCGGAGGACGCGCTCGGCGATCCCGTCGCTCATGGCTACTCGTCGCTCGGTCACTCGCGTGCCTCCATGTCTGTTGACCGGGGAATCCTACCGAAGTCCTCGACCGCGCTGGCGCACCTCGGTGCCTACCGGTCACTGAGTGCCCGGCTACGCGCTGGCCGCGCGTCAGCCGCTCGGGGCCACCGTCCACTCGACGAGTGCCAGCCTGACCAGCTCGGCGTTGTCGGCAACGGGCTCGCCCCGCGGCCCGGTCAGCACGTCTTCCAGGCCGATGCGCGTCGCGAGACCAAGCCGGCCGGCGTGCGCGACCAGCGGCCAGCAGCTCTCGCCTTCGCCGTGCAGCAGGATCGGCGCGGCGACCCCGACCGCGCGGAGGCGCGCCAGAATCTCATCCGCACGGGCCGTTGCCTCGGCTGCCGGCGTCCCGCTGACCTCGACGAGTATCCGCAGCCAGTCGGCGGGGACAGGCCCGGCCGCGAGTTCGGCGTCACGCACCGACCAGACCCCCGCCTCGACGCCGATGCCCGCCCCGTCCAGGATGGCCGTCAGCTCCTGCCAGCCCGTCTCACTGACATTGACGGAAGCGAAGTCGGGTCGCTGCTCCTTCGCCAGGTCCGCCCAGTCCGCGATGTCGTCGGCCGGGTGACCGGGTCGTTCGTGATCCACAGCCCGGTCGTGACCCCGACGGGCGTAGCCGGGCTCACTGCCCGGATGGCCGACACCGCTGCGCCCACGTCCCCGGCGCGCAGCGACTCGCGGCCGTCGCTGCCGCGCGGGTGCACGTGCACCGCCTCCGTGCCGGCCGCGACGGTGGCGACCGCCGCCGCTGCCAGCTGCGCCGGGGTGACCGGCACCGCAGCGTGCCCAGCCGGACCCCGCTGACCATTGAGGCAGGCCTTGACCCGCCGAACCCGAGCGGCCAACTGCGTGCTCCCATCTGTCCGCTATGCCGTGCATACCCCCCGGGCCGTGGCGCTCGCCCGGTTCGGCGGGGACGACGAGCGTCGCGTCACGCCAGCGACCGACCCGCCGCTACCCGCCAGGCGCCACCGTGCACGCCACGACCCGCCACGGGCGCCGATGACAAAGCGGCCGGTCCTAGCCTTACGCCGAATGCGAAATCAGGTCACGTCGCGCCGGGCGCTGGGTATGTTGTGCTGCACTGGGGTCGGCAGCGGTGATCGCGGTACTCGGAGGAACGGCCATGCGCGACCTGCTCGTGTTCGGGTACCGGGATCGCCCGCAGCGTGCCAGCCCGCTGCTTCGGACGATGGTCGGGGACGTGCTCCGGCGCACCCGGCTCGAGCAGCACAGGACACTCGCCGACGTGGCCTCCTCCGCCCGGATCTCGATGCAGTACCTGTCCGAGCTGGAGCGCGGTCGCAAGGAAGCCTCGTCGGAGATCCTGGCCGCGCTGTGCGGCGCGCTCCGCCTCGACCTGTCGGAGCTGCTGGCCGCGGTCGGCCGCGACCTGCTCGACCAGCGAGCCCGCCGATCCCGGCTGGTCCGGATCGACGGATACCGCGACGGCGACCAGCGACCCCGCACGGCCGCCCCAGCACTGGATGCCCCGTCGGAGCCTGCCGACAGCTCGGCGACGGTCAGCTCGGCGACGGTCAGCTCGGCGACAGTCGGCCCGGCGACAGTCGGCCCGGCGACAGTCAGCCCGGCGACGGTCAGCGCGGCAGCCGTCGGCCCGGCGGCCGTCGGCCTGGCAGCGGTCGGCCCGGCAGCGGATTGCCTCGTGGGCCCGCCCGCGCGCGGTTCCGGCGACGCAGTGTGCCGGCTGGCCGCCTGACTGCGCGGTGCGCGCCGGGCACGGCAAACGACGTGTGCCGGCTGGCCGCCTGACCGTGGTGCGCGCCGGGCATGGCGACGCGACTCTCCGGGCAGCGGGACCGGCCGTCGCCGGCGCCGCCAGTCAGCCGCGGGCTGGTACCAGCGGCATAGCCTTGCGGCTGGTGATGACCCGGTCAGCCAGGCCGTAGTCGACGGCCTCCTGCGCGCCGAAGGTCTTGTTCCGGTCGGTGTCCTCCCTGATCCTGGCGACCGGGTGGCCGGTGTGCTCGCTGAGGATCTCGTTCACCTCGGCCCGGACCCTGGCCAGCTCCTTCGCCTGGATGGCCAGGTCAGGCAGCGTGCCCTGGGACTGGCTCGACGGCTGGTGGAGCAGCACCTTGGCGTGCCGCAGCACCGCCCGCTTACCGGGCGCGCCCGCGGCCAGCAGCACCGCGGCAGCCGACGCCGCCTGGCCCATGCAGATCGTCGCCACTTCGGGCCTGATGTACTGCATGGTGTCGTAGATCGCGGTCAGCGCGCTGAACGAGCCGCCGGGAGAGTTGATGTAGAGGCTGATCTCAAGGTCCGGGCTGGCCGCCTCGAGGTGCAGCAGCTGCGCCATCACGACGTTGGCAACGCCGTCATCGATCTCGGTGCCGAGAAAGACGATCCGTTCCGACAGCAGCCGGGAGTAGATGTCGTACGCGCGCTCGCCGATCGGGGTGCGCTCCACCACGGTGGGGATCGTGTACTGTCCCATGTCTTACAGCCTCGCCATCCGGCCCACGACGGCCGGCCGCACGTCCTCGACGCGGGACACGATCTGGTCGATCATCCCGTACTCGAGCGCCTCCTCCGGGCTGAACCAGCGATCGCGCATGCTGTCCGCCCGGACTCGCTCCACCGGCTGGCCGGTGTGCTCGGCGGTCAGCCTGAGCATCAGCTCCGACGTCCGCTCGAGCTGGGCCGCGTAGATCTCGACGTCAGCCGCCGTGCCGCCGAAGCCCGCCGAGCCCTGGTGCATGAGAATCTGCGCGTGCGGCAGGCTGAACCGCTTGCGCGGCGAGCCTGCGCACAGCAGGAACTGGGCCATGCTGCCGGCCAGACCGAGCGCCAGCGTACTGACGTCGTTAGGGATGAGCCGCATCGTGTCGTAGATCGCGAGGCCGGCGCTCACCGAGCCGCCCGGCGAGTTGATGTACAGACTGATGTCCGCGCGCGCGTCGTCGGCCGACAGCAGCAGCAGCTGCGCGCACAGCCGGTTCGCGACCCGGTCATCGACCTCGGTGCCCAGCACGATGATGCGCTGGTACAGCAAGCGCGCGATCAGCTGATCGTCGAGTGTCCCGGCAATCGTGGCAGCGTCCGCGGCTGCAGTCTGCATCGTGTGTACGCCTCCAGGCTCTGCGCCAGACGTCCCGGCTCCAGATCCACGATGGCGCGCCCGGCGGACCTGGGCCAAGACAATCTGCTGATGGCAGAGAACCCCGGCGCGGCCGGACAGGCGGCAGCGCCTAGCCTGGGCCAGCCCCTCCGGCGCTGTCGATGAGCGCGGCCAGGCCGGCCACGTCGAGCAGATCTGCGGGGCGGACGGTGACGTCGTCGCGGACGTAGTAGAACGCGGCGCGCACCTGGGCAACCGGGACGCCGGCCAGCGCAGCCCAGGCGACCCGGTAGGCCGCTAGCTGGACGGCGACGGCTCGTTTCTCTCGCGCCGACTCCGGCTGCCGGCCGCTCTTCCAGTCGACCACGTCGTAGCCGCCGCCGTGGGCGTCCGCGAATACCGCATCGATCCGGCCACGCACCACGCGGTCGCCGACCAGCATCTCGAACGGGATCTCGACCTCGGCCGGCCAGCGGTCGGCCCACGCGCCTGCTTCAAACCTGGCCTTCAGCTCGGCGAGGTCAGAGTCGTTGGGCACGGCGGTCGCGGCGTCGGCGGCATCCGGGAGCTCGTCGGTGTCGATGAGCGGCAGCTGGCCATACCGGTGCTCGAGCCACAGGTGAAACGCGGTCCCCCTGGTCGCGTGCGGGACCGGCCCTTGCGGCATCGGGCGCCGGATCTGCTGGGCCAGGTCTGCCGGGTCCCTGGCGATCGTCACGAGTGCCGACACGGGCAGCTGGCTGGGCAGGCTGACGAGCACCGCCCCGGCTGCCTGGCGGCGGTCCCGCTCGGCGAGCAGCAGGTCGGTGTCCCGCATCCAGGCGGCAACCAGAGCCTCGTCGGTGTCCTCGAGATCCGGTGCGCCGACGGCTGCCCCGGCCGGCTTTACCCGGCTAACCGGTGCCGCAGCGGCAGCGCGCAGGTCACCGACGGCGACGTCGACGAGCGCGCCTGCCTCCCGCACCGCTGTCAGCCGGGCGCTGCCGGCGGCAGCAGCCGGCCAGCTCGCGGCGGCCGGCTCGGCCAGCGCCGGGTTCTCCGCATCGGGCTCGGGCTCGGGCTGCCAGAACGCCACCTCGCCCGCACCGTCGGCGCACGCGGCACGGATCTCGGTAAGGAACGGCGACGGACCGAGCCTGGCCGGTCCGTCCGACCACCAGTATCCGGAGCAGCCAAGCAGATACGCGGCCCTGGTCGCCGCTACGTAGCAGAGCCGCCGCTCTTCGGCCAGGTCACGGGCCGTGCAGGCGGCCGTGAATCCGGCCAGTTCGGCGGCGGAGAGCCCCGCCAGCGCGGGCAGATCGGCGGCGTCGCCGCGCAGGCTGAACGGCAGCAGCCGCGCGTTGTCGGTCCAGCGCGTCGACACGCGCGGCTTGGCCGGGAACACGTGACGCTGCGAGCCGGCCGCAAGGCCCGGCACGAATACCGCGGCCCACTGCAGGCCCTTGGCGGCGTGCACAGTGGCCAGCTTGACTGAGTCTGTCTCGCCGACCTGGCCGGCTTCCAGGCCAAACTCCTCCGACTCCGCGGCCGCGAGGTAGGCAAGGAAGGCGCCGAGCGTCGGCTCCTGCGCGTCACCGGCGAACGCCGCTGCGGCGTCCGCGAACGCGTCCAGATCCGCCCTCGCGGCGGCCGGATCGGAGCCGGGGCGGGACGCCACCTCGATGTCGAGCCCGAGTGTCCGCTCGACCTCGGTGACCAGCTCGGCCAGCGGCCTGGCAACGTGACCGCGCAGCGCGCGCAACTCCGCGGCGAGGGCGGTCATCCTGGCGTAGCCGGCGAAGGAATAGGCGGCCGGGCTGCCGAGGTCGTCGAGGGCTTCCACCAGGCTGCCGCTATCCCTCGTGAGGTCGCTGAGCGCCGCATCGACGAGGTCGGCCCCGCGGTCGCCGGGCTGCCACGCCGACCCCGCATCCGGATTAGGTCCAGGCACCCGCGCCTTGGCCGGCTCGGTGGCCCTGGCCAGTGTCCTGGCCCGCCGACCCAGGGCAACCAAATCAGCCGGGCCGATCCGCCACCGCGGCGAGGTGAGCAGCCGGGCGAGCGGGGCCGACGCGGTCGGATCGTGCATGACCTGCAGGGTGGACACGACGTCGGCAACCTCGGGCACGGTGAGCAGGCCGCCGAGGCCGACCACCTCGACCGGGATGCCGCAAGCCTCAAACGCCGTGCGAAGCGCCGCGAACTGACTTCGCTTCCGGCACAAAACCGCGATGTCACTCGGCCGGACCCGGCCGGACCGCCCATCGGGCCAGGGCTGTCCGTCGGGGGCCAGGCCGGGCTCCAGGCTGAGCAGGAGTGCCGCCTGCCTGGCCACCCAGCGCGCCTCATCCGACCCGGACTCCAGCAGCGCGCAGCGCACCAGGCCGCGGCCGGCCCTGGCCGGGGGCGCCGTGAGCAGCGGCACGTCAGCTGCCGCGGCGCGCAGCTCCTCCTGGATCGCGCCGGCGGCGCGCAGCACGCTGCCGGTGTTGCGGAAGCTCGTCGACAGCACCCGCACGGCGGCAGGCTCGCCGTCTGCGGCCGCGAAATCGGTGGGAAACCGGCGCAGGTTGCCCGCGCTCGCCCCGCGCCAGCCGTAGATCGACTGGCACGGGTCGCCGACCGCGGTGACCGGATGCCCGCTGCCGAACAGGGACCGGAGGAGCACGAGCTGCGCGTGCGACGTGTCCTGATACTCATCAAGCAGCACGACCTGGTAGCGGGCGCGCTCGGAGTCACCGACAACCGGGTGGCCAGCGGCGATCCGCGCGGCCAGCGCGACCTGGTCGCCGTAGTCCATGACCTCCCTCGCGGCCTTCGCAGCCGCGTACGCGGCAACCAGAGGCAGTAGCTGCTCCCTTGTCCGCTGCGTCGTCAGCACGTCCGCCACCGGCCTCGGCACACGGCCGGCCACCTGGCTTTCCAGCCAGTCGCCGACGGCAGCGACGTCGCCGGCCCCGCGCAGGTGCTCAGCCAGCTCACCGGCGAGTGTGAGCACGGCGGCCGTCACGGTAGCGGGGGTCCAGTCCACCGCGTCGGTGGGACCGTCGTACGCGGCAACCACGCCGGCGGCCAGCTGCCAGGAGACGGCGGGCGTGATCAGCCTGAGCGTCGGCTCCAGCCCCTCCCGCAGCGCGTGGTCGGCGACGAGACGGCCGGCGTAGGCGTGGTAGGTCGAGATCACCGGCTCGCCCGCGAGGATGTCTTCGCCGGGCGCCTGGCTGTCCGTCGGGAGCTGGAGGCCGGCCCGGCGCAGGGTGGCGAGCCTGGACCTGACCCGGCTTGCCAGCTCCGCGGCTGCCTTCCTGGTGAACGTGAGGCCGAGCGCTCGCTCCGGGCGCACCAGCCCGTTCGCGACGAGCCACACCAGGCGGGCCGCCATCGTCTCGCTCTTGCCCGAGCCCGCGCCGGCGATCACCGACATCGGCGCCAGCGACGCGCCGATGACCGCCACCTGCTCGGCCGTCGGCTCGGGCACCGCGATCAGCCGGGCCAGCTGCGCGGGGCTGTATCGGGCCGACGGCGGCATCACGGCACCACCTGTCCGCCCCGCTCGTCCACCGGGCAGCTCGATGCCACCGGGCAGATCCGGCAGCCGGGATTGGCGGTGGCCAGGAAGACCGGGCCGGCCATGCCCGCCGCGACGGTCTCGACCAGATCCTTTGCCCAGCCCGGATCGGGGTCATCGCGCAGCGCACGCTGCGACTGCACCCGCACGCTTGCCTTGAAACCGGCTTTGCCGACCTGGACGAGCTCGGCGCCACCGGGTTCGGTGAGGCCGAGTTGCTCGAACGCGCCGAGCAGCACCGCCAGCTGATAGACACCAAGCTGCGGATGACGGTCAAGTTCGGCGTCCGAAGGCTTACCCGTTCCCGTCTTGAGATCCACGACGATCGCGGCACCGCTCTCGTCTCGCTCCAGCCGGTCCACCTGGCCGGTAATGGTGATGTCACCGATGGTCACGCGCAGCTGCTGCTCGACCGCAACGAGCTCGCGCGGGTTGGCGCGATGCCAGTCAAGGAACCTGGTCACCATCGCCTCGGCGGTGGCGCGCTGTTTCGCGCCGTACCATGGGCTGCCGAAGTCCAGGTGCTGCCACAGCTCGTCCACGCGCTTGGCAACCTCGCCGCCGTCCGCGCCCTCGGCCGCCAGCGCGGCGGCGGCGTGGATGACGGTGCCCAGATGCTGCGCCACGCCCGCCGACCGGATGCCGACCGCGGCTTCCAGCAGCCAGCGCAGCCCGCACCTGGCGAACGACTCGACTCTGGACGGCGAAATCTGGACCGGTCCCGGCAGCAGCTGGCCGGCCGCGGAGAACTCGGTCAGCGCGTACCACTGGCGCGGGCTCGCCCCGCGCACCCCGGCGTGGGCCAGCCTGGCGAGCTGGGTGGCCGCGGCTGCTCGCATTGGTGCAGGCAGCGATGTGTCCGCAGCTGCCCGGCGCAACTCGGCCGTCAGGGCCGGCAGCGACAGCCAGCGATGTCCGGCGCCGGTCACGCTCTCGACCTCGATCTCGTCGCCGGCCAGCTCGCCGACGAACCTGGACGGCCGGTCCTCGCCATCCTCGGCCCCCACGGCGGTGACCACGAGCTGACGGCGGGCGCGAGTCACGGCGACGTAGAAGAGCCTGCGCTCTTCGGCGAGCAGTCGCGCCGTCGTGGCCACGGCTCTGACCCCGGCGCCATCGCCGCGAGCCTCCGCGGCCACCCGGCCGGCGACGACGTCGACGAGCTCGTCCATCCCGAGCAGGGAGCCACCCTGCCGCAGGTCGGGCCAGCTCCCCTCCTGAACTCCGGCCACGACGACCAGGTCCCACTCCAGTCCCTTGGCCCGGTGCGCGGTCAGCACGGCGACCGCCTCGCCGGCCGCCGCGCGGGCGGCTAGCGTGTCGCCTACGATTTCCTGGCCGGCCAGGCTGTCGAGGAACAGCCGCGGCGATCCGTGCGGCAGCCGCGCGGTGAACCGGGCAGCCGCCTCGAACAGCGCGACGGCGGCGTCCAGGTCGGCGTCGGCGCGGGAGCCACGGGCTCCCCCCGATGAGCTGGCCGCCTGCCACTGTGCGGCCAGCCCGGACTCCGTCCAGACGGCCCACAGCACTTCGTGCGGCGTGCCGTCCTGTGCTGCCTCGCGGGCGAGGATCAGCAGCCGGGCGACGCGGCGCGCTGCGGTCACCGCCGGGTCGGGCGCGGTGCCGCCGGCGCCGTCGTCGGGCCAGCCCGCCTGGATCAGCTCGCGCGGGTCTCGCAGCGCGGTTGCCAGCGGCTCTCGGGCCGGCGGCGCACCGGCGGCGCGCGCGGCCGCCTGAAG
>JBOHCP010000109.1:0-10844 GCA_050698875.1 Streptosporangiaceae bacterium
CAACAGATTTCGATGCGCGCTGCGCGCTCCCGGGGATGAGAATGGTGGTGCGCACGTGGCCCGCCGACGTCGGCTTGCCTTGACTCTGTGAGACTGTTCAACAGGCACTCCCATTATCGGATTAGCCCGGAGGGGAGCGTGCGCCCCATGCCGACAGGACCGTCCAGGCCCCGGCCCTAGCTGGAGAGTTCCATAAGCAGCAACGCAGCAGCAGCGGGAACGATCGACATCGGTGGCGACCTGACGGTCAACCGCATGGGCTTTGGTGCCATGCGGATCACCGGCCGCGGCGTCTGGGGGCCGCCGCCGGACAAGGACAAGGCGAAGGCGGCCGTGCGCACGGCGGTCGACCGGGGCGTGAACTTCATGGACACTGCTGACTCCTACGGCCCGGAGGTCAGCGAGGAACTGATCGCGGAGGCGCTGTATCCCTATCCGGACGACCTGGTGATCGCCACCAAGGGCGGCCTGGTCCGGCCAGGGCCGGGGCGGTGGGACCCGGACGGCCGGCCGGAACACCTGCGCGAGGCGTGCGAGGGCAGTCTGCGCAGGCTGAGGCTCGACCAGATCCCGCTTTACCAGTTCCACCGGCCGGACTCCAGCGTTCCGATCGCTGACTCCCTGGGCGCGCTGGTCGAACTCCGGGACGAGGGCAAGATCCGGCATATCGGCGTCTCCAACGTGTCCGAGGAGCAGCTTCGCGAGATGCAGAAGATGACCCCCGTGGTATCGGTGCAGAACCGCTACAACCTCGGCGACCGGTCGTCGGAGTCGATGGTCGATCTGTGCGACTCAGAGTCGATCGTGTTCCTGCCATGGGCGCCGCTGCAGAACATCGACGACGTGCCACCGGTGCTGACGGCCGCGCGTCGGCTGAACGTAAGCCCCCGCCAGGTTGCCCTCGCGTGGCTGCTCGGCCGGTCGCCGCAGATCCTGCCGATTCCCGGCTCGGGATCAGCCGAGCACGTGACGGACAACGTCGCCGCCGCGTCGCTGGAGCTGACCGTCGACGAATCGAACGCAATCCTGCAGCTAGCGCAGTAGCACGCCGCCTTCGTCTCGGCCCATCGTCTCGCCTGCCAGCACGGTCCCTGTGGGAGGATCACACTCCGGCTCCTCCGATCAGGTGAAGCCGACGTTCAGGATGAAGTGTCCGAGCCTCAGGTTGAGTAGTCCGCCTCCGGCCCAGTGCACAATGAACGCCAGCAGGATGATGACCAGGATGACAACGACCACCCAGAAGAAGAACATGACGATGCCGGGAACGGCATAACCAGCTACGGTTCTCGCTTTAGCCTCGGCCGCCAGCTACCCGCCTGCATGGGCTTTATTCGCCGGCGCATGCTGCCGGGCTCGCCGTCGCCAGCCTCTGCAACCGGCGGGCCGCTCGTTGCCCACCCGGAGATCGGCGCAGTCGTATTCACCGGCTCGGTCGGCGTCGGCGTTGCTCTCCGGGCTATCACCTCCGGGCGGGAGATTTCTCGTGACCCGCTGCCCCGTGCATGCTCAGTGGTGCGCGTCGGAGATAAGCGATGCGCGACGTCGCGATCGCCGCTCCCGGTCTCGCTGCGTCGAAATGACACTCCTGCAGTTCGGACGCGGGAGTCACCGTGCATCGGCATGGTGCAGGCGTGCCTATTCCTGAGCCGCACGAGCGAGGTGCGCGGCTTCGTTTTCGACGTGGACGCCGCCACTCTCCGCGAAGTGCGGGTGGACGAACTGCCGCCTGAACTCCCACGACGTGGGGGGAATACCCTGCCGAAAGCAGAACTGCCACTGGTGGCCCGACCCAGACGGTTAGGCGGCCAGCATAAGCAGTGCGTCGTTGCCCCGGCTGCTACGTTTCGTCCGACCGGGCGAGGTCAGGACCGGGGCCGCCGCCCGCCAGGCCGAGCGGGCTGGCGGGCGCCGGCCTGCGGCGCAGCGTGGTGGTTGCGAAGATCGCTAGGCCGAGCGCCGTCGCGCCGGCTCCGAGCGCCAGCGCCGCGGCGTAGCCGAAGTGGCCGGCAACGGCGCCGCCGAGCACCGAGCCGAGTAGCCCGGCAATGCCCCTGCTGGCGTTGAGCTGGCCCTGCGCGTCGCCCTCTGCACCCGGCAGCAGCTGGCCGGTCAGGCCCGGCGAGGCGATGCTCAGGAACGACCACGCGAACATGATGCCGGCGAACGCGGCGAGCGGCAGCACAGCGGGCACCCGGCCGGCCGCGGCGAGCGCAGCCAGCGCCGCGGGCAGCACCACCTGGGCCGCGAGCCCGCCGGCCATCGCCTTCGCGGGCCCGCGCCGCTGGCTGACCGGGGCTGCCACCGGGGACAGCGGCAGGCTGACGAGCACGATGACCGCGAAGGCCAGGGACGAAGTGCTGGCCGGGATGCCGAACGCGTGCTGGCACAGGACGGGGTAGAGCGCAAAGATCACCGCAGTGCCCGCATAGGCGGGAATCCAGGCCGCGAGCATCCAGCCGAACGGCCCGCCAAGCGCCGCCGCTCCGGCGAACGGCTTGCGGCGCGCCAGGTGATGCGCGCGCGATGGGCTGGCTGGGCCCCACTCACCCACGAGGCCGGCAAAGGCGAGCCGGTGATGTGCCACGGCGGGAACGGCGGCACCTGTTGGCCGGCCGCCCGGCGGGTGCGCCAGCTGCCCTTCCGCAGCCGGGCCGCCCGCCATCCGCGGGATGAGGATGACAGCCAGCGGGATCGCAGCCGCCGGGACGATGGCGGCCAGGAACAGGCCGTGCCGGGCGCTGAGCGTGGCCAGCCAGGACGAGAGGAACAGCGCGGCGCCCTGGCCCACGCTGAGTGCGGCCTCGAGCACTCCCAGCCGCGGATTCCATTCGGCGCGCGGCCGTCGCTCGACGATCAGCAGGTTGGCTACGGTGACGGCGCCGGCGAAGCCCGCCCCGTCGGCCAGCGCGAGTACAAGCTGCCACGCCGGTCCGGCGATGGGAAACAGCCACAGCGACACCGCCATGACCGCCGCGCACATGGCCGCCATGGGCCCGGTGCACGCCGTAGCGGTCGGCGATGCTGCCGACCGCGCGGGCGGCGAACGCGCCGAGGTTGAACGCGCCCATCACCAGGCCCACATGTCCGACGCCATGACGGCTGGCCGCTACCGGCAGCAGGATCGGAGTCAGACCCAGCGCGGGCCCGTTCACCAGCGCGAACGGGGCGAACCAGGGCTCGATCAGCCGCAGCCCGCCCGCTCGTGCCGGGGCCGCGAGCTCGTCGCTCCGGATGGACTCGCGCCTCGTGATCGTAGCGATCAGGGCTCAGCTCGTTAGGCCGAGGAAGGACGAGTCCTCTCGGGAGTCAGGCGTCGGTGCTCACCGCATTCGTGCCGGAATTGACCGCGCTGCGCGGGGTTGGCGAGGGCGCGATCCGCAGGATCCGCGCTGCGCTCGACGGCATCCACCAGTTCCACTGGCCGAGCAGGGCGACCAGGGCGGGCACCAGCAGGGATCTGACGACGGTCGCGTCGAGCAGGATGCCGGCTCCGATCCCGGTTGCGAAGATTTTCAGGAAGGTGATGGGGGCGCTGGCCAGGGCGCCCATAGCCAGGAAGAGGATCAGGGCTGCCGACGTGACGAGGCGTCCGGTCCGGCCGACGCCGGCGATGACCGCGTCGCTGGTCGAGCCGGTGCGGTCGTATTCCTCCCGCATCCGGCTGAGCAGGAACACCTCATAGTCCATCGACAGCCCGTACAGGAAGGCGAAGACGAACAGCGGTATCCACGCCGTGATCGCGCCGGTGGCTGGCAGTCCCCAGATAGCCTCGGAGCCGTATCCCCGTTGCCAGACCAGCACAAGCACGCCGTAGGCGGCGCCCACCGAGATCAGGTTCGCCACGATGGCCTTCAGGGGCAGGACCAGCGACCGGAACGCGCGCGCGAGCAGGACGAAGGTGACCAGTGCCAGCCCGGCGAGGAGGAAAGGGAAGTACCCGTACAGGGCGTGCACCTGGTCAATGATGCCGACGGCCGTGCCGCTGATGAGCATCGGCGGGGAGACTCTGCCCACGGCCCGTCGCACTTCTGCCGCGGTGTGCTGGCCGTCCGCGCTGGCGCCTTCGCTGGCTGGCAGGATCTCAACCACGGCCGTCCCGTTCCGGCGCCACGCGGCGCCGCGGGGGGCGACTACCCCGCGGATCCCGCTGATGCGGGATACGGCCCCGGCGACGTCTGCCGGGCTGGTTCCGCGCGGCACGTAGACCTCGATCGGCGTCAGCACGCCTATCGGGATGCCGCCCTTCTCCAGCAGGACGACGCCCTCGCGTGCCGGGCCCTGCTGAGAGAGCGAGTTGACGCTGGCGTCGCCGACGTGGAGGCCGAGCGCGGCCGCGGCCAGCGCGCCCAGGACGATCAGTGCCGCGCAGGCGGCGACCCAGCGATGGCGGGTGACGGCGCGCGCCCACGCGGTCCAGCCGCGGGCGGGCGTGCTCTCGCCACGCAGCCGCGGCCAGTCCATGCGCCGACCGATGCCGGCCAGCATGGCCGGCACGATGGTCAGCGTCACCGCGACGCTAATCAGCGGCACGAGCATGCCGCCGATTCCGATGCTGCGGATGAACGGCACCGGCAATGCGATCAGGGTGATCAGTCCAAGGGCGACTGTCAGGCCGCTGAAGACGATCGCCCGGCCTGCCGTGGCCATCGCTAGCTTGATCGCTTCCTGATTGTCATGTCCCTCGGCGAGGGCCTCGCGCCAGCGCGTGATCAGCAGCAGCGAGTAGTCGATGGCGACGCCCAGCCCGATGAGTCCAGCCAGATACTGGACGACAACGTTGATGCTGGTCAGGTACGTCAGGCTGAGCATGACGAGATACGCGGTGCTGATAGACACCGCCGCGATGATCAGGGCATGAGCGCCAGGAACGAGGCGAAGACGAAGGCAAGCACCGCCAGGGCACCGAGGGCGCCGATGAGGATCTCGCCGAGAATGCCCGGACCCTTGGTCGCGCTGCCCGCGGTCGTCAGGGGTCCTATCCCCGTCACCTGGACCTGGGTTCCGGCTGGCAGGTGAGCCAGCAGCGCCCGCCTCAGCGTCGCGGTACTGATCTTGGGATCATCGAGCTGGTTGCCGTTGGTCGGGGTGAAGTCCAAGCCGAACGTCGTGCGGCCGTCGGCCGACACGAAGCTCCGGCTGCCCGTGCTCGCGTAGGACACGACGCGGCTGCCGCCGGGGCCGGCCGCCGCCACGGCGGCGAACCCGGCCCTGAGCCAGCTGATCACCTGCGGCTGGTAGACGGACGTTCCGGCCGGGAGCCGTACCACGGGAACGAGCGGCGTCTCGCCGCCGCCGCTGCGGTAGTGCTCGGTGATTGCCCGGGCAGCCACATCGCTGGGCGTACCTGGTATGTCGAAGCTCTGGCTGAGGTGGCTGCTCAGCCGCCCGGATGCGGCCCCGCCAGCCAGCAGCAGAAGCAGCCAGGTCATGGCGACGAGGCGCCGGTGCCGCAGCACCCACGAGGTCAGGGAGTCCATGAGAATATCATTCTACTATGAATGATCCGGGCCGGAATGATTCTTCCATAAGCCATCCGAGGGTGTAAAGTGACTTCGTGAACGAGCAGCCGCGATCCGGGCGGAGACTGCCCGCGCCGCTCAGTGTCGGCTTCACCCTGTCCCAGCTCGGGTTCTCCACATCCGGACGGTTCGGCCAGCTGATGGCCGGCCTCGGGCTGGAACCACGGCACTTCGCCGTCCTGAGGGCCGTGGGCGAGGCTGGCGAGCAGTCTCAGCAGGCGGTGGCCCAGCGCCTGCAGATCCCGGCTAGCACGATGGTCACGCTCCTCGATCACCTGGAGCGCGAGGGTCTCATCGAGCGCCGTCCGCATCCGACCGACCGCCGCACCTGGCTCCCGCACCTGACCAGCCAGGGCGGGGACATTCTCGATCGGGCCGTCCGGCTGGGTGCCCAGTGGGAGGAGGAGATCTGCTCGGGCCTGTCCCCGGCCGAGCGGGACACACTGCTTGCCCTGCTGCGGCGTGTTGCCATCAACATCGGGGTCGCGACCGAGGAACTACCCGACCGAGGTACCGGCCAGCGGCCTCAGTCACTCGCGCCGCGCTCCGCTCGATGACGACACGTCATCGGCCTGACCCGCACCCGCCGTCAGTCACAGCCTGCTATTCCTGCCGCCGCAGTCCCGGCCGGTGCGCGTGTCGCCCGGCCAGGCTGGCTGGATCAGGATCGGTCGTCGCGGCGAAGGGGATGGTTTGCGGGGACCTCGACGAGAACGATCGGTACCCCGTCGGGATCCTCGAGCCACATCTCGACCAATCCCCAGGGCTCGGTCCGCGGTTCTCGCAGCGCCCGAGCTCCAGCCGCCGATAGCCGCTCATACTCAGCGCGGACGTCGCGGACCTGGAGCCAGAGCATCAAGGACTGCCCGGTGGTGCCGCCACCGCCGCCGGATACCTCCAGGAAGCCCGAGCCGAGAAAGAACACCACTCCCGGACTGTCGGCCGGGCCGAACTCCCGGTAGACCGCCAGGCCGAGTACGTCACGATAGAAGCGCCGGGTTCGATCTAGATTGCCGGGCCGCAGCAAGACCCGGCTACTCAAAACGTCCACGGTCCGATCCTGGCAGCTTGCTGGCCCAGTCCGGGCGGTGCCCGGGGGGCCAGTTATGCTGCCACTCCGGCCGTACACTCCGCGGACTGGAGCCTTGTGACCAGTTACGACCTCGTGCTGCGGGGCGGCCGCGTGATCGACCCCGAGTCTGGCCTTGACACCGTCGCGGACGTGGCGGTGTCGCAGGGCCGGATCGTTGACATAGGGAACGTGCTAGCCACGGCGGCACTCGACCTGGGCGTGACGGGTCATGTCGTCGCGGCCGGTTTCGTCGACGTGCATAGTCACGTGACGGACATCGCGGGCATGCGGCTGCGGGCGCTGGACGGCGTGACGACGGCGTTCGAGCTGGAAGGCGGCGTGACGCCGGTCGAGCCCGCCTACCGGCAGGCAGCGGCCGAAGGCCGGCCGATCAACTACGGGTTCGCCGCGTCCTGGGCGCTGGCGCGGATGGAGGCGGTTGGCGGTGTCGATCTGGGCAGCGGCCTCGGCACGTTCATGGCGAACATCGCTTCCCCGGCATGGCAGGGCCTGGCCACGGCACCACAGATCGGCCAGATTCTCGACCGGCTGTCAGCAGACCTGGCCGACGGGGCGCTCGGCATCGGGCTGCTGGTCGGGTACGCGCCGGGCGCCGACCCGGCAGAGTACCTCCGGGTTGCACAGCTCGCCGCCGAGGCCGGGGTGCCCACGTTCACGCACGCCCGCGACCTGATCGATGTTGTCCCCGCGACCCTCATGGACGGCGCCGAGGAGATCGTCCGCGCGGCCGCCGAAACCGGTGCGCACATGCACTACTGCCACCTCAACAGCACGTCGCTGCGGCACGTTGACCGGGTGCTCGACGTCGTGGGGCGGGCGCAGGCGGCGGGTTCGCGGGTCACGACGGAGGCTTACCCGTACGGCTCGGGGATGACGGGCATCGGCGCGGCGTTCCTCGCCCCTGAGCGGCTACCCGAGCGCGGCCTCACCCCGTCCGACCTCACCTACGCGCCGACCGGCGAGCAGGTCGGAACTGAGGAACGGCTGCGCGAGCTGCGCGCCGAGGATCCCGGCGGCCTGGTCATCATCAGGCACCTCGACGAGGACAACTCGGCAGACCGAGACGTGATGCTGCGGTCGCTGGTCTTCCCTGACGCCATCGTGGCCAGCGATGCGATGCCGCTGACGTGGTCCGGCCCCGTTCCCGACCAGATGACCTGGCCACTGCAGGGCACGGCTGTCACGCACCCGCGCACGGCAGGCACGTTCTCGCGGGCGCTGCGGATGCTGGGCACCGGCGACGGGTCGCTCGGGCTGACCGAGACGCTGCGGCGGTGCAGTCTGCTGCCGGCCCAGCTGCTCGAGGCTCGCGTGCCCGCCATGCGGCGCAAGGGCCGCCTGCAGGCGGGCAGCGACGCTGACATCGTGGTGTTCGACCCGGCGACCGTGAGCGACCGGGCGACTTACGCGCAGAGCACCCGGCCGCCGGTCGGCATCAGGCACGTCCTGGTGAACGGCGAGCTGCTGGTACGCGACGGCGCGATCGTGACCGCCGCGCTGCCCGGCCAGCCGGTTCGCGCACAGGCGCGATAGCTGCCGCGGCCCTAGATGACTGGCTCGTGGCCCGGCCAGCTGGTCAGCCTGGCTGGCTCTCGACGGCGCCGGTGGCAATGGCCGTGACGAGCTGGGCGTGGTCTCGCTCGTTCTGATCTGCGTACAGGCGGGCGAAGCGTGCGATCGCGGCGGTGAACTTAGCGCCACTCCCGATGTAGCCGTCGATGGCCACCGGGTCACCGGTGCGGGCGTGGGCCCTGGCCAGTGTCTCGCCGCACGCGGTGGCGAACTCGACGAGGCGGGGGGCGATCAGCTCGGTAGTCGGGATGATCTTCATGTCGCGGAACTGCCGCACGTAGTAGTCGTTCCCGTGCAGCGATCCCCAGCCGACGAAGATATCGCTGGCGCTCTGCACCAGGCGTTTGCCGTTGATCACCCGTGCGCCGTGGTTGTCGTGGCAGCTGGGCTGGGTGTAGGCCTCGTACACCGACGGACCAGCCTGCTTGACCTGGAGGAACAGCGGGTCGGCACCGGTGCGGCCCTCCATGAGCACCAGATAGACCCGCATTCCGACGCTGCCCACCCCGACTACCTGCCTGACCACATCGACCTCGGTGAACCGGTCGAACAGGCGCCGCCGGTCCTCCTGGAGAGTCAGTCGGTACTCGGCCAGGAGATGGTCGACGAGGTCAGCTTGCTCGTCGTCACCGACCGTCACCCGAACCGGAGGCTCCGCTGTTATCCGGGGACGTCCGCGCACCATTGAGGTGAGCTTGGCGAACGCTCCCCGGCTCGTGCGGCGCTTCCGCTTCTTCTCGATGTGGATCGAAACCCGGCCGCGGTCGGCTGGCTCGAAGTAGCCGAGGAAGGCGTCGGCGCGCATGCCGTCGTACCAGATGTCGAGCTCGGGCATCGCCGTGTACCGCCGCATGCGCTCGCAGTAGGCGTTGACGCCGGCTACCACCGCGGCGTCGGCCTTCGACGGCTTAACCCGGTTCTCCCTGGCGGCCACCACCAGACTGGCGGCGAACCGCTTGACGTCCCACTCGAACGGGCCAGGCAGCGTCTCGTCGAAGTCGCGCAAGTCGAATGACAAGTTCCGCTCCGGTGTCGCCCACAGCCCGAAGTTCAGCACATGGGCGTCACCGCAGAGTTGCACCATCAGCCCGCTGTGGGGCCGGGAGGCCAGATCGGCCGCCATCACCGCCGCGGCGCCCCGGTAGTAGTTCCAGGGCGACGCCGCCATGCGCTGATGCCGGATAGGGACGAGCCCGGCGACGCGGATCTGGTTCTGGGCAAGGATCGTGCTGAGCGCGTCGTGCTCTCGCTCCTCCTCCGCCCAGGAACCTACCGTGCCCCGTTGCGCCCGTTTCCGGGCGAACTTCCCGGCGGCCCGCCTCTCCGCGCTCGTGGCCAGCAGATCATGCAGCACCGCGGGCGTAGCGGATGCCGTCGGCGAGCCAGATTCGGTCATAAGTCATTGTCTTCGACGTCGCGTAGCAAGCGGCATCCGGGCCGCTACTCCTAGTCTCTGCGGCCCGCTCGGCCCTAGCCCCGTGGGTTGTCTTTCAGCCGGCAGGAAGCCGCTATCGCCGCCACGCTCCCGGCTCCGAAGATGAATGAACACGGAAGGCGGAGGCGGCCTCCTGGCGGCGCGGAGGGAGCTGGCGAGATGACGGCAGACCTACCGGAGGTGCGGCGGATCGGCGGCTACATCGGCGCCGAGATCTGCGGGCTGGACCTGACCCGCGACTACCCGGACGAGACCTACGCAGCGATCCGCAGGGCGTGGGCGGAGCACGGGGTCATCTTCCTTCGGGACCAGTTCCTGACCGACGAGCAGCGGGAGCGATTCGCGCTGCGCTTCGGCCCGATCCGGACCAAGCAGCAGCTGCGCAAGGAGCCCGATCAGACTCGCAACGTGGGGGAGAGCTGGCACGTCGACATGACGTGTTTCGACGAGCCGCCGATAGGCACGATGCTGTTCGCCGAAGAATGCCCGGCCTACGGCGGCGACACGATGTGGGCGGGCATGGTGCCGGCCTACGAGGCGCTCTCGGACGGGCTGAAGCACACGCTGCTCGGCATGCGGGCGGTACACGCCAACGTGCGCAAGCTCGGACTCAGCTACGAGCAGACCTCCCCGCCGGAGCCGTCAATCTCCGAGTACGACGCGGCCGAGGGCCCGCTGCATCCCGTGGTCACTCGCCACCCGGAGACCGGGAAGCCGGTGCTCTACGTCAACCCCGAGTACACGACCCGGTTCGAGGGCTGGACGCGACGGGAGAGCCTCGGGCTGCTGCGATACCTGTTCGACCACGGCGGCAAGGAAGAGTTCGTGACGCGGTTCAGCTGGCAGCCCGGCTCGGTCGCGTTCTGGGACAACCGCCAGGTGTGGCACATGGCCGTCAACGACTATCACGGAATGCGCCGGGTCATGAACCGGATCCTGCTGGCCGGGTCTCCGCCGGTTCCCGCCGGGCTGCCGCAGTCCGAGGCCGCCTTGGCCGGCTAGCGGCTACCTAGCGGCGGCCGCGGCCGGATCTCCGGATACCACGGCGGCGAGCACGTCGGCCTCGCGGCGCAGCCGGCTAGCCCGGTCGGCGTGCCCGGCCTGTTCGTACTGGGCAGCCGCGGCGCGCCGTTCGGTGATCTCCGTACCGACGAGGCCGGCGATCTCGGCGTCGGTGAGGGCACGCCGGCTGGCCTCGGCCGCGCCGAGGGTACGCCGGCTGGCC
>JBOHCP010000110.1:0-10810 GCA_050698875.1 Streptosporangiaceae bacterium
GCCGGCGATGCCGATGACGAACGCGACACCGAGGATCACCAGCCAGAGCGGCTTGGTCTGCTTGCCGGCCGCCGGGAACGCCGCCGTGGGACGGATGATCGCGTCGATGAACGCCCACGTATCCACGACGAAGGCGCCGAGCAGCAGCACCCAGAAGAACAGGTTGATAACCGACAGTGCCGTCGGGTTCACAATGGTCACGAGGTCACGCTACCTGCTCTGGCCGGGCGGGGGGAACCGATGAACCGTGGCACCGCCGGACTCCTCGCCGGGCTCGTCAGGCTCGTCCTCGCCAGCCGCGTACCGCCCGATCGCCAGCTTGCGCGACCCGGCGCCGAGCGCAGCCGGGCTGAGGTTCTCGGGCCAGGTGAGCTCGGCCGCGTCGGGCGCGAGGCCGGCCTGGTCGTCCAGCTCGCCGGCCTCGGTTCGCGACAGTGCCGTCTGCCTGCGGAAGGAGTCGTAGATCTCGATCATCATCTGCTTCTGACGCTCGGTCAGCTCCCGGTCAATGAGCACGGCCTCACGAACCACCGAGCCAGGCGGCCGGTCCTCCAGGAAACCGGCCTGGACATAGAGCGCTTCCGCCGATATCCGCAGGCCCTTGGCGATCTGCTGCAGGATGTCCGCGCTCGGCCGCCGCAGGCCCCGCTCAATCTGGCTCAGGTACGGATTGGAGATGCCAGCCGACTGGGCAAGCTGGCGCAGTGAGATCTTGGCCTGCTCGCGCTGTTCCCTGATGTAGGCGCCGATGGCGCTCACGTTCACCGGGCTCATGCCAGCAGTCTTGCACCCCGGCGCTTGCAATTGCAAACAACTTGCTAGCACCGCACTCCGCGGACCGTGCCGGTCGGCATACCTCGTGTGGCGTCAGCTTGCGGCGTCCACGGCCAACTAGCCGCCTTCTTGTACATGTCCCTACGTAGCCATGAGATTACCAAGGGTAGTTCACCGTCACGTGCTTCTGCCACGCCAGGGGGAACTATGCCCAAGCCAGTTGGCTCGGACCAGCGCTACATGCCAGGGCTGGACGGGCTCCGCGCCGTCGCGGTGCTGGCCGTTATTGCCTTCCACGAGCAGTTCGCCTGGGCTCCGGGCGGCCTGCTCGGCGTCAGCCTGTTCTTTACCCTCAGCGGCTACCTCATCACCGACCTTCTGCTCGGCAAGTGGGTCAACACCGGCCGCCTGCACCTTGGCAGCTTCTGGGCGCGGCGCGCGCGCCGGCTGCTGCCCGCGCTGTTCGTCATGCTCATCGTCGTCACCGGCTGGGTCACCGTGCTCGGCCGCTCCCACCTGGCCAATCTGCGCGGTGCCGTGGCTGCCGCGGCGACGTACTCAAGCAACTGGTACCTGATCGTGGTCAACCAGTCGTACTTCGCCAGGTTCGCGCCGCCGCAGCCGCTCGACCACCTATGGTCGCTCGCGGTCGAGGAGCAGTTCTACCTGCTGTGGCCGTGGCTTCTGCTGATCGGTCTGCTGTGCGTCCGCCGCCGCGGACAGAGCGGGGTCCGCTGGCTGGTGCTGCCGACGCTCGCGCTGGCAGCCGCCTCGGCCATCGCCATGTACGTGCTGTACCACCCGGCCGTCGATCCGACGAGGGTCTACGAGGGCACCGACACCCGCGCGTCCGGGCTGCTGATTGGTGCGGCGCTGGCGATGGCGTGGCCAAGCAGGCGGGCGGCCCGCGCGCGTACCGCGACGAGCCGGCTGCTGGACGGGCCGGCGGTGCTGGGCCTGGTCATCATCGCGCTGATGATCTGGCGGGTTGGTCAGTACTCCCCGTTCCTCTATCAGGGCGGCCTGATCGTGCTGAGCGTCGCGACCGCAGCAGTAATCGCGGCGGTGGCGTGCCCCGGCAGCCTAGTCGGAGCCGCTCTCGGCTGGCGCCCGCTGCGCTGGATCGGCGTCCGGTCCTACGGCATTTACCTATGGCACTTTCCGGTCATCGTGCTGACGACGCCGGCCAATGCCACCGAGGACCTGCTCAGGGCGGCGGTCCAGGTGGCGGCGACCATCGTGCTGGCGGCGCTGTCCTGGCGGTACGTCGAAGAACCGATCCGGAGCGGGGCCATCGAGCGCGCGTGGCGGCGGCTCAGGTCCCGCCGTCTGGCCGCGCTCGGCCCGGCCAGGCTGACCGCTGTGGCCATGAGCGTGGGCGTGCTCGGCGTCGCCTGCGCAGGGCTGGCCGGAATCGGCGGTATCCCGGCGACCGCGTCTACCGCGTCCGCCCTCGCTGGCGGCAGCCTGTCGGCGGTCACGAACCAGGCAGCAGGCACGCCGGCGTCCAGCCGGCGTCACTGTGCCGCGTCGAACCGGAGCCACGCGGCCGGCTGTGCGACGGCCGGGCCGCACGGCTCGCCCAGCCCGTCCCCCACCATGCCGCAGCAGGACCAGTTGCGCACATCCTGCACGGCGGTCGCACACATCGGCGACTCCACCTCCGACGGCCTGGTCTCGACCGACTACTTGCCTGATCCCACCCAGCGGATCCAGGCCCGCTACCAAGACGTCGGGGTGCAGGCGGTCTACACAGACATCACCGGTGCGCGGTCAGTCGTCGAGGTGCTGCCCGGCACGACGAACGGCTACGCGGCGGCCCAGAACCTCATCAGCCGCGGCTTTCATGGCTGTTGGGTCCTAGCGCTGGGTACCAACGACACCGCCGACGTCGCCGTGGGCTCCAACGTCGGGCTCGCGACCCGGATACAGGAGATGATGCAAGTAACCCAGGGTGAGCCAGTCATGTGGGTGAACGTGATCTCGCTGCAGTCCTCGGGCCCCTACGCCGAAGGCAACATGCAGAGCTGGAACACCGCTCTCATGCAGGCGTGCGCCAGCCACCCGAACATGCGGGTGTTCAACTGGGCCGCCCTGCCACAGCCAAGCTGGTTCATCAACGACGGCATCCACTACACCTCGGCGGGCTACGAGAAGCGCGCACTTTACATCGCCGACGGGCTGGCTCTGGCTTTCCCGCAGACCGGGAAGAGCGCGAGCTGCCTGGTCAGCCTGCCCAGCTCACTGATCTCGCCGGCACCGAGCCGGTCGCCGAGCAGCCCGGGCTCGCCCTCCGCGTCTCCGGCGACGTCGGGCCAGCCGCCGGTTAAGCCAGCAGACGCCGTGCGACCCTGATCTCGCCGACAACCCGGCCTCCGCCGGTGACCGGGCTAGTCGCGAGCGTGTCCAGAGCCGCCCGGTCGACCCCGCGCTCGGCGTCCACTCCGAGCCTGCGCAGCAGCGCGACCGTCACCGGCACGCGACCGCGCGCTGCGCCGTCCTCGATCTTGAAGGCGCCCGCCCGGCCGTCTGCGAGCGCGAAGCCCTCGACCCCCTCGGCCCCGGACTTGACCAGCAGGCCGGGAACCGCCGCCATCAGCGCGCGCTCGGGCCGGGCGGTCCCGGACGTCCACTCCGGATGGGCGCGCATGGCGTTGGCGACCGTCCGCTCCGGCGTGCCGGGCGCGGCCAGCACCAGCGCCCGGAAGGCGCGGGCCAGTCCCGTCACCGAGACGCCGAACAGCGGCGCGCCGCACCCGTCCACGCCGACCATCGTCACCGGCTCCGCGGCCAGCTCGCTGAGCAGGGCCCTGACCCGCTGCTGCAGGGGATGGCCGGGATCGGTATAGCTGGCGGTGGGCCAGCCTGCCGTGACACACGTTGCCAGCATCGCCGCGTGCTTGCCGCTGCAGTTCATGTGCACCCGGTCGGCGGGCTCGCCGGTCGTCAGCATGGCGCGGTAATCCCGCTCGTCGAGCGGCCGGTCTACCGGGCACTGCAGGTCGTCCTCGGTCAGCCCGGCCGAGGCCAGAATCTTCCGGACACCGGCGACCTGGAAGTCTTCCCCGGAATGACTGGCTGCGGCCAGCGCCAGCAGCTCACCGTCGAGATCGAGGCCGCAGCGGAGCATCGCAGCGGCCTGGAACGGCTTGTTCGACGACCGCGGGTACATGGGCGCAGTCGCCGGGCCGGCCGATAGCAGAACGGAGCCGTCCGCCGCCAGGATGGCGGCCGCGCCCCGGTGCACGGACTCGGTGTAGCCCGACCTCACGACCTCGGCGAGGACCGGACTCACCGGCTCAGTGACGATCGGGCACCCCCAGCAGGGCGCGGGCAGCCGCCGGGCTCATCGGCGGACGCTGCGCGAGCTCTGCCGCCGCGGCGGCGCGCTCGACCAGCTCGGCGTTGCTCGCAACCGGCCGGCCCCGGCCGAAGCTGACCGTGTCCTCCATGCCCACGCGCAGGTGCCCGCCCGCCGACAAGGCCGCGAACAGCACCGGCAGCGACGTGCGCCCGATCCCGGTCGCCGACCAGGTCGAGCCGGCGGGCAGCGCCGCGACCGCCTGCACGAGCGTCGGCGCGTCACCGGGCATGCCGCCAGGAACGCCCATCACCAGGTCGCAGTGCACATGACCGCCGGCCGGCTCGCCCAGCTCGGCCAGCAGCCGGTACAGCGCCGCGATGTGGCCGAAGTCGAACAGCTCGAACTCCGGCACCACCCCGAGCGCCTGCGTCCTGGCGTACAGGTCCTTCATGAACCCCCACGGGTTCAGGAACACGTCGTCACCGAAGTTGACGGTGCCGCAGGTCAGCGAGCACGCGTCGGGGACGGCGTCCAGCACGGCCAGCCGTCGCTCGAAGCTGTCGGTGACCGCACCGCCCGTCGACAGCTGAACTATCAGGTCGGTACCGCCACGCAGCGCCTGAACGGTGTCGGTGAGCCTGCCGACGTCCAGGGTTGGCTTCGCATCGTCGTCCCTGATATGCACGTGGATCACCGCTGCCCCGGCGTGCTCGCACGTCATCGCCGTCGCAACCAGCTCGTCGAGGGTGACCGGCAGAGCCGGAACGGAGCCTTTCGCCAGTTCCGCGCCGGTCGGTGCGACCGTGATCAACGTGCCAGCCATTGCCGGAGCGCCCTCCTGCGCTGAGCGGATGTGAGCGACGGCAGTCTACGCGGCTGGCGTTCCCATGACAGAATCCTCATCTCATGCGGGCGGTTGTGCAGCGGGCAAGCCGGGCCAGTGTCACGGTTGCGGGCGCGGTGGTCGCCGAGCTCGCGGCTCCCGGCCTCCTCGTGCTCGTCGGCGTCACGCACACCGACACCGTCCACACGGCAGCGGCGCTCGCCAGGAAGATCTACCACGTCCGGATCCTGGCGGGCGAGAAGTCCTGCGCTGACATCGGTGCGCCGCTGCTGGTCGTCAGCCAGTTCACCCTCTATGCCGACACCACCAGAGGCCGCCGGCCGAGCTGGAGCGCGGCGGCGCCAGGGCCGGTGGCAGGGCCGCTGGTTGCCGCGTTTGCCGGCGCGCTGACAGCGCTCGGCGCCAGCGTGTCGACCGGCGTGTTCGGCGCCGCCATGCAGGTAGAGCTCGTCAACGACGGCCCGGTTACCCTGGTGCTGGACAGCTAGCCGCGCGCCACGGGGACCTGCCCGGCGCCGGCCAGGTACCGCCGGGCGAACAGCAGGGACTCAGCCAGGTCGGCCTGGCGGTCGGCCCACGTCGGCACCCGGTGCGTGCTCACCTCGAGCACGACGTAGCCCTGGTAGCCCGCGCGGCTGAGCCAGGTCAGCAGCTCGGCGCACGGCTGCGTGCCGCGGCCAGGGACGAGATGCTCGTCGGGCAGGCCAGGCTTCGTGCCGTCGCCCAGATGCACGTGCGCGAGCCGGTTGCCCAGTTGCTTCGCCATGGCGAGGACGTCGGAGCCGGACACCGCGGCGTGCGAGACGTCGAGCGTGACCGCGGCCGAATCCATCTCCATGGGGTTCCAGTGCGGGGCGTAGGCCGCAATCTCCGTCTCGCCGCGCAGGAGCGGGTACAGATTCTCCACCGCGAAGGTGACGCCACCGGGATCGGACATCTCCGCGATACCTGTCTGGAAGTACCGCGCGTAGTCCCGCTGCCATCGGAACGGCGGATGGACGACCACGACCCGAGCGCCGAGCGCATCGGCCAGGTCACGCGACCGCTCGAGCTTCACCCACGGGTCTCGCCCCCACACCCGCTGCGTGATGAGCAAGTTCGGCGCGTGCACCGCCACGACCGGAATGCCGTGATAGTCCGACAGCTTGCGCAGCACCTCGGCATCCTGGCTGACCGGATCCGTGGTCACCATGACCTCTAGCCCGTCGTAGCCAAGGCGCGCCGCGGTCTCGAAGGCATCCGGAGTCCGCTCCGGGAACACCGAGGCGGTCGACAGCGCGACTGTGATGGCTGTCACGTTTGTGACCTGCGCAATCGCCTCTCCTTAGACCGGCGCGGAGACCTGTGCAGCGGCCATCCGCTGGCAGAGCCCCGTTGATCCAGTTATCCGGCAGCGAGGACCCGCTACCTGTGTAGCTTAGTTCCGCCGGGTACCGCGGCGGTCAGCGCCGGGCTCAGGCTGGCCCGACTCGCCTGTCAGGGGCAGCCGGTACCGTCCGAGCATGCCCAGATCTGCGACGGCTCGCGCATACGAGTGCTCGGCGTGCGGCTGGCGGACCACCAGGTGGGCCGGCCGCTGTGGTGACTGCGGCGCCTGGGGAACGGTGACCGAGGCACCCGCCGGTGACCGCGACGTCGTGGGCAGGTCGCGGGCTCAGCTGCGGCCTGCCGAGCCGACCAGACCGGCGGTCCCCATCGGCCTGATCGACGCCGCCGCCGCGCGGGTCCGGCCCACGGGCCTCGACGAGCTGGACCGAGTGCTCGGCGGCGGCCTGGTGCCCGGCGCAGTCGTACTGCTGGCGGGAGAGCCCGGCGTCGGGAAGTCCACGTTGTTGCTGGCGGCTGGCGCCCGCGCCGCGGCTACCGGCCGCGTGCTCTATGTGACGGGCGAGGAATCGGCCGCCCAGGTGCGGCTGCGGGCCGACCGGATCGGTGCGGTGAGCGAATCACTGTATCTCGCGGCGGAGACGGACTTCGCCACGTTGCTCGGTCACGTCCAGGCGGTCGATCCGGCCTTGCTGATCGTCGACTCCGTGCAGACGATCAGCGCTGCGGGGGTGGAAGGCGTGCCCGGTGGTGTGAGCCAGGTTCGCGAGATCACCGCCGCGCTGACTGCGCTGGCGAAGCAGCGGACACTGACCACCGTGCTGGTCGGCCACGTCACCAAGGACGGCTCGATCGCTGGTCCCCGAACTCTTGAGCACCTGGTTGACGTCGTGCTCCATTTCGACGGAGACCCGCGCGGGCAGCTGCGGATGGTGCGGGCGCTGAAGAACCGTTTCGGCCCTACCGACGAGTTCGGCTGCTTCGAGCTCAGCGAGGACGGCATGAGGGGCCTGCCGGACCCGAGTGGGCTCTTCTTGTCGGAGCGCCACGACCCTGTACCTGGCACGTGCGTGACCGTGACGCTCGAGGGCCGCAGGCCCCTGCTGGCTGAGGTCCAGACGCTGGTCTGTCCAACAGTGGGTGAGCTGCCGCCACGCCGGGTCGTGTCGGGACTGGATTCGGCCCGCGTCGGCATGATGCTGGCGGTGCTGCAGCGGCGCGCCAGCCTTGAGCTTGGCAGGCGGGACGTCTACGCGGCGAGCGTGGGCGGCGTGCGACTGACCGAGCCCTCGGTCGACCTCGCTGTCGGGCTAGCGGTCGCCAGCGCGATGGCCGACATCAGCGTGCCTCCCGATTTAGTCGCCATCGGCGAGGTGGGACTCGCGGGAGAGATCCGGCGCGTCACCGGCATCCAGCGGCGGATAGCGGAGGCGGAGCGGATGGGATTCCGCCGGGCGATCATCCCGGCGGGGTCGCACTCTGCGCCGGATGCAAGGCCCGCCGGCGGCAGGCGCCTGGCCGCGGTGCGGGCCGAGCAGGCGGCCGACGGCCGGCTGGAGGTGACGGCGGTGACCGACATGCGCGGTGCCATAGCCGCAGCGCTCGGCGCCGCTGGCCGCAGCCGCTCCGGCCGGGATCATGACTAGACTGCCGATGGCAGTGACGCACTGAGGCAGGTGCAGGCAGTGAGCATGGGCCGGGACGAGCGCCGACGGGCCGCGCTCGCGATGGTGGCGCCGGGGACCGCGCTCCGGGATGGCCTGGAGCGAATAGTCCGAGGCAATACCGGCGCACTCGTCGTCGTGGGCTGCGACCCGGTCGTGCGGGCGATCTGCTCGGGCGGATTCGAGCTGGACACGGAGTTCTCCGCGACTCGGCTGCGCGAGCTGGCGAAGATGGACGGCGCTATCGTGCTGGATCGGGCGGCCGGCCGTATCCTGCGGGCAGCTGTCCAGCTCGTGCCCGACCCGCGGCTGCCGACGCAGGAGTCTGGTACCCGGCACCGGACGGCTGAGCGGACCGCCAGGCAGACCGGACTCCCGGTGATCACTGTCAGCAAGTCGATGCGGACCATCGCAGTGTTTGCCGCCGGCGAGCGGTACGTGCTCGCGGACTCGGCCGTGCTGCTGGCGCGCACGCACACCGAACTCGACACCCTGGAGCGCTATCGCCGGCGCCTGGACGACGTGAGCCGGGTGCTGACCGCGCTGGAGATCGAGGACCGCGCAACGGCGACCGACGTCGCGCTCGTGGCCCAGCAGCTAGAGATGGTTACCCGCGTCACTGACGAGATAGCCGGCTATCTCGTCGAGCTTGGTACCGACGCGGGTCTGCTCAGGCTGCAGCTTGACGAGCTCACGGCGGGCACGCGCCGCCAGCGTGAGCTGCTGCTGCGCGACTACGAGCCGGACACTCCAGCTCCCGCCGAGCAGGCGGGTCCGGAAGCCGCAGACCGCCTCGCCGCCCTTGGCGCCGACGCGCTAGCTGACCTAGCCGCGGTAGCGGCCGCGATCGGGCTCGCGCGCTCGGGCGACCCCGCCGGCCACGTCAGCCCGCGCGGTTACCGAGTGCTCGGGCAGATTCCCCGGCTGCCGCCCGACGTCGGCGGCGCGCTCATCCAGCGGTTCGGCGGCCTGCAGAAGCTGCTGTCTGCCAGCGCCCAGGATCTGCGGCAGGTCCCCGGCCTGGATCCGGCGCTGGCAGCGACCATCAGGACCGGGCTGTCGCGGATCGCCGAGGCAGCGTTGCTCGACCGATATCCCTAGCCGATCCGGAACGTCACGCTGTTGCTCGCTGCCGAGCCGACGGTGGCCCTGGCCGTGTAGCTCCCCGCCGGAGCGATCCGGCCGGGCACCGGACATCCCGCCGTGGAGTACTGGTCGTCCCAGGTCAAGTGCACCCGGGCCGGCGCGCCGCGGGGCAGCGTCGCGAGCTGAACCGCCAGCCCCTCGGCGCAGTCCGCGGACGTCCAGACTTGTGTCGCGCCCGCAGATATCTGCAGTAGGAGATGCCGTGCGCCGATGTCGAAAGTGCACGAGTAGCCAGCTCTCGACACGACGCCGACGTCGAAAGCTGGCAGCTGCTGCGCCGAATAACTCGGTTGCGAGGCGGCCAGAGTCAGCGCAACGGCGGCGACCGGGCAGGAGGGCAGGGCGGCTGGAGCCGCCCTCCGAGCGCTGGTCGCGTCCGGCACCCCGAGCTGCGTCGTCCCGGTCAGCCCGGCCGCAGCCCCGACTGGGCCGCTACGCGTGCTCGCTACCGCTGACCTGGCGGGCCGCCCGTCCGGTCTGTCCAGGCTGCCGACTGCCCGCGCGACGGTCCAGCTCACACCGATCAGCACGGACAGGCTGGCCACCAGTGCAGCGCTGCGCCGCCGCCAGTAGACGGCGGCGACCCGTCCCGGTGCGTCATGGAATGGCCGTCCAGCCATGTCACGAAGTATGCAAGAACTTCACCGCTTGCCCGCCTCGACCCGCCGGCGTGGTCGCACCTGACCAGGGACTGTCGGCGGCTTGCCCTGAGCTACCGCCGACGGCTGCCGCCCGGCCCCGTCTCCCGTGCGACGATCGAGTTCGATGACGACCTCGTACGCGCCCGCTGTGCGGCGCTGGTACTCGACCCACGCCCGCGACCTGCCATGGCGCCGTCCGGACGCAACGCCCTGGTCGATCCTCGTCAGCGAGGTCATGCTGCAGCAGACGCCGGTCAGCCGGGTGCTGCCCGCTCACGCTCTGTGGCTACAACGATGGCCGGATCCGGCTGCGCTAGCGGCCGCCAGCGCGGCGGACGCCGTCCGGCAGTGGGACCGGCTCGGGTATCCGCGCCGCGCGGTGCGCCTGCACGCCAGCGCGGGCCTGATCACGACGAGGTACGCAGGCGAGGTGCCCGCCTCGGCGGACCAGCTGCGGAGCCTACCCGGCATCGGTGCCTACACGGCGGCAGCGGTGTCCAGCTTCGCGTTCGGCCAGCGGCACGCGGTACTGGACACCAACGTCCGGCGCGTGCTTGCTCGCCTGGTGACCGGTGCCGCCAGGCCAGCGGGCGCACCGAGTGCGGCGGAGCGGCAGCTGGCCGAGCGGCTACTGCCGCCCAACGGGCTGCTGGCGGCACAGTGGTCGGCTGGCATCATGGAACTCGGCGCCCTGATCTGCACGGCCGCCCGGCCGCGGTGTGACCAGTGCCCCCTCGCGGCCCGCTGCGGGTGGCTGCGGCAGGGACAGCCGGCTGCGCCTGACCGGCGGGCGGCTCCCCGATATCACGGCAGCGACCGGCACTGCCGCGGCCAGCTGCTCGCCGTCCTGCGCGACGCAGCCGGGCCGGTGCCAGCGGACACTCTCGCGACCGTCTGGCCTGACGCGGCGCAGCGACTCCGGGCTCTCTGCGGGCTTATCGATGACGGCCTCGTCGTCCCGGCCGCGGACGGCTCGTTCGCTCTCCCCGGAGACACAGCGCAGCCACGCTAGCTGCCCGCCGCGGCGAAGACGCCAGGCCGCCGCTCACCGCACCGCCTGGGAGCGATGTGGTCAGCCTCGGCCACCCATGCGGCCGGTCTGGCGTCCAGA
>JBOHCP010000111.1:0-10728 GCA_050698875.1 Streptosporangiaceae bacterium
GTGCTGGGGTCGCAGGGCGAGCCGCTGCCGCGGGCCCGGCAGCCGCAGCGGCACGGGCGAGGCGCCTGACGGCGCTGTCCGGGCGATCCGCCCACTCCGCGAGGAGGCCGGCGGATGCCGACGACGCTTACCAGCGCGACGCTATCGGAGCGGACGGCCCGCCGCCGGACGAGCCCGGCCGAGTGAGCCGTCGGCGGGCGGGCTCCGGTGTGCCGGCGCCCGGCACAGCCGCACCCGCGTCGGCCGCGACCGAGGTGTTCGCCGCCGCTGCGGGCGACGGGCGTGAGCCCGGCAGGGCCAGCGGGCGCCGTCCGACGATCCTGGGCAGGCGGGCGGGTGCACCCGGCCCGGCCAGCGAGGTCGGCTCGCCGGAGGCGGGACCAGTCCCGGCTGGCGGTGTCCCGCCGCCAGTAGCGGCGTGGCCGGCCGGAGCACCGGCAAGCCGGTTCATGGACGGCCCGCCGCCGAGCAGCAGGTACCTGGACCGGCCGCCAGGCACCCGGCCGCGCTCCGATCCGCGCGGTCCCGAGCCCGGCCGCCACGGGGTCCAGGCCCGGTCACCTTCCGGCATGCCCTACGACGAGCCCGACAACAGGCAGGGTCCTCCAGACGGCTGGGACGACTACCCCGCTCCGCCAGCCGGGTCACGATCGGCATCAGGTTCGCGGGACCAGACCGCGCCTGGTTATGACGCCACGGACTACCCGGGCCCGCCGTCTGGAGATGCCAGGCCCGCTCGGGGCTACCCGCCCGACGCCAGCCGGGATTCTTATCCAGGCCACCCCGGCCAGGCGAGCGAGTCCGGATACCCGGCCGCGCGCGGCCGCGGGAGCCGGTCCGGATACCCGGCGGACGAGGATTACGGCGCCGGGACCGGCTACCCCGACGAGCCGCCCTACCTGCCTGGCCAATCGGCGGCCGGCGACGGCGAGTCCCCCGACCCACGGCGGCACCGGGTCAGCGACAGCCGGGCGGGACGGTCGGCCGGCGAGCAGCACGGCTGGCCGCAGGGCGAGGCGCAGGGCTGGCCGCAGTCCGGGGTGCCCGGCCCGGGATGGCAGCAGCGGCCAGGCGAGGAGCTCGGCCCGCTCGGCCCGCTGCCGCCAGCAGGCGAGCTCCATCACGACGGGCGCGGCAGGCGTGGCCGGCCGGCCCGGGCGTGGCCGGCTCCCGATGATGACGACGAAGGTGAGACGTGGTGAGCAAGCCCGGGTACCGGCGCGTCGGCCTGTGCCTGCTGGTCGTGCTCGTGCTGGGCGGGATCTACGCGGTAGCGAGGACTGGCCACGCCGGGAATGCCGCCGCCCGCCGGGTCGCCGGCGGCCGGGCCACTGTGTCGACCGCGGAACGGGTGTGCCCGGCTCCCGGCTCGGGCGGCGCGACGGCTGCGTCGGTTGCCCTGGCCGCGGTGCCGGGATCAGCGAAGGCAGGCTCTGCGGTGATCAGAGCGCTCGCTCCGGCGGGCAGCTCGTCGGCTGGCCCGGCCGGATCCACCGTGACGCGGCCCGGCGTGCTGCAGCTTGCCAGCGTGCCGGTGGCGCCCGCGCTGACGGCGGCTGAGCAGGCCGGCCAGCCGGGCTCAAGCCCGAGCGTCCGCACGGTGCCTGGCCAAGGGGGCGTGCAGGTCAGTGCCACCGGGGCGCTGGCTCAGGGCCTCGAGGTCGAGCAGACCGGCCCCGGCGGGCTCGTCACGGCCCAGTGTGGCGCCCCCGGCACCAGCTTCTGGTTCGTAGGACCGGGACAGACACCGGCCGGCGGCATCGAGCTATACCTGACCAACACCGGCAGCGAGCCTGCGGATGCCCAGGTTCAGGCGTTGACCGATGCGGGCACCAGCGCGCCGGTGCTCGGCAACGCGGACAACGGCATCACGGTGCCACCCGACGGCGTGGTGGTGCAGTCGCTGACCGGACTGCTGCAGGGTTCGAACGTCGTCGCCCTGAACGTCACGACCACGGTCGGCCAGGTTGTCGCCGCGGTACGGGAAAGCCAGTCTGCCGCCGACGACGGCAGCTGGCTTCCGGTCGCACAGCCGCCGGCCGAGCGCCTCACGATCCCTGGCCTTATCTCGGCCGGGGCGCCTGAGCTCTACATCGCCGTACCTGGCACCGCGGCCGCCGACGTGAAGCTCACGGCGATCACGCAGAAGGGCTCCTACCAGCCCACCGGCGGGACCGGCATCGACCTGCTCGGCGGGACGGCGTCCATCATCCCGCTGCCATCGCTCGGCGGCGTGGCGGGCGCGGTGTCGATATCGGCGACCGCTCCGGTCGTGGCCGCCATGCTGGTCTCCGGCGGGCCGGCCGGGTCGGCGGGCGCGCTCGCGGTCAGCAGCGATCCGGTTCAGGAGCAGGGCGTGCTCGCCGCCAACCCAGCGCGCTCGACAGGATCCACGTGGCTGGTACTGTCGGCGCCTGGCAAGGCGGCCTCGGTCCGGATCAGGACGGCGACCGCGACCACGCCGGCGTCCGGTAAGGCCGGCCCGGTCGTGCACATCAGGGCGAAGTCGTCGGCCGTGGTCTCCGTCGAGCCGCCCGCCGCCGCGGGCGCGGGCCAGTTCACCGTCGTCGTGACGCCGCTGCCGGGCTCCGGGCCGGTGTACGGCGGCAGGCTGATCAACGTTGGCGGGACGTGGCAGTCGATTCTGCCGGTGCCGAGCTCGCTGACCTGGATCCCGGTGCCCGGCGTCAGCGAGTCGCTAGCGACGGTACTCGGCGGGTAGCCGAGCGAAGGTGGCTACTCCTCGGCCGGGTAACCGGGGTCGACGGTCTGGGGATCGACCCCGAGCCAGTGCGCGAACTGCTCCACGATCACGTCGAGCACGAGCTCGGCCAGTTCTTCCTCGCCGTCGGCGCGTGCCAGCAGCGGCCTGCGGTACAGCACGATCCGGGCCGGCCCGGCTGGCCGGTCGCGGTGCTCGCCGGCACCGCGCTGGCCGGGCAGCGACACTGGTCCGGCCGGATCCGGCGTGCCACTCAGGGCAGATCCTGGCTCGAGCCTGGCCAGCGGCACCGGGTCCGGGTCATCGTGGTCCGGCAGGATCGGCGGGATCGGCTCAATGGCAAACTCGATGCCAGACAGCTCGGCCTCCCAGCGGGGCTCTAGCTGGGAGATCGCCAGCAGGACGAGGTCATCGAATCGCTCGGAGCGGGTCCGGTGCAGCGGGACGTCCGGTGGCACCAGCGCGCCGCGCAGGCCGCGGCCGTGCCGGTCCCGCCGCCGGACCTGGCCCGTCTTGGGCCGGATGCCGTTCTCGCCGTCGCCCACAGTTCCCGAGCGTATCGCGGGCGCAGCGAGCCCGGCCGGTGGCGGTCAGCTGGCTGGCGGAGACACGATCGCGCAGTGTGCCCCGGGTGGTGGCGTTAACGTCCGCTGGTCGCTACCGTCAGCCGTTGTGAGCGATCATCACGACCTCGCCCGCGGTTGCGGTCAGGGACGGGCCCGTCGCCAGCATGACCGGCGGAGGTGAAGCGGTGCCTGCCCGCCAGTGCTCCCGGCCAGCCTGCAAGCGGGCCGCCGTTTACACGCTGACCTACGTATACCGGGATTCGACAGCCGTCCTCGGTCCGCTGGCGGCGGTCGTGGAGCCGCACTGCTACGACCTGTGCGAGCGGCACGCCGACCGGATGACCGCCCCGCGCGGCTGGGACGTGGTCCGGCTGCCGGTTACGCCGCCCGTGGATGCGGCAGCGGTGGCGGACGACATCGAGGCGCTGGCCAATGCCGTCAGGGAGGCCACGGCGCCGCGCGTCGCGGCCGAGCCAACTGGGCAGGGGGTCGAGGTCACCCGCCGTGGGCACCTGCGAGTGTTGCGGTCGGCGCCGTCGGACAGCGGGCGGCTCGGCTAGCGAGTCCACACCAGCCACTGGGGAGAGCGCCAGCGGCCCGCGTCGCCGGGCGCCGGTAGGATCCCTGGTGCGCGCAGCCGCGGACCGCGGCCACGACGAGCAACAGGAGACGTGTATGAAGATCGATGACTGGCTGCTTGAGATCCTGGCCTGCCCGAAGTGTCACGCGTCGCTCCGAGCCGATGACGCTGCCAGCGAGCTGGTCTGCACGGGTTGCGACTGCGGGCTTGCGTATCCCGTGCGTGACGACATCCCGGTGTTGCTGATCGACGAGGCACGCGACCCGGCGGCTGGCGGAAGCCGGGAGTGAGGATCCATCGCCACCGCCGGGGCATCCGCGTCCCCCTCCTCGGGAGGTAGCGGGCACGGCACGGGCAGGCGAGCGGTCATCGCCGCCTTCGGGGCCAACCTGGGCATCGCGCTGACCAAGTTCGCGGCGTTCGCGCTGACCGGCTCCGCCTCTCTGCTCGCCGAGGCCGTTCACTCGGTTGCGGACTCCGGCAATCAGGCGCTCCTGCTCATCGGCCGCCGCCAGGCGCGTCGGGCAGAGACCAGGGAGCACCCGTTCGGCTTCGGCGCTGAGCGCTACTTCTACGCCTTCCTCGTCGCGGTCGTCGTGTTCA
This sequence comes from Streptosporangiaceae bacterium, assembly GCA_050698875.1. Lineage (GTDB taxonomy): Bacteria > Actinomycetota > Actinomycetes > Streptosporangiales > Streptosporangiaceae > JAJYUU01. The sequence goes on from JBOHCP010000111.1 coordinate 4,472, forward strand.
CCGTCGGCGCCGTGTTCTCGTGCTACGAGGGAATCCAGCGGCTTAGGCATCCGGAGCACCTGACCTCGCCGGCGGTGGCCTTCGGGGTGCTCGGCGTGGCCGCCGTACTGGAGTCGTTCTCGCTGTGGAACGCCGTGCGCGAGGCGAGCCCAATCCGGGGCCGCGCCAGCTGGCTGGGCTTCATCCGGCGCGCCAAGGCGCCGGAACTGCCGGCCGTGCTGCTCGAGGACGTCGCGGCGCTTGGTGGCCTGCTACTGGCGCTGATCGGCGTCACGGTCGCGACCGTCACGCATGATGACCGCTTCGACGCGGCGGGATCCATAGCCATCGGCGTGCTGCTCGGCTGCGTCGCGGTGGTCCTCGCCACCGAGATGAAGAGTCTGCTCATCGGCGAGGCGGCTAGTCCGGCTGTCCAGACAGCGATCGTCGCCGCCATTGAGGCCGGCCCGGAGGTACAGCGCGTCATTCACCTGCGGACCCTGCACGTCGGACCCGAGACGCTGCTGGTCGCGGCGAAGATCGGGGTCAGGCACGATGACAGCGCGCGCAGCGTCGCAGCCGGAATCGACGCGGCCGAGCGCCGGATCCGCGCTGCCGTGCCCATCGCGGACCTCATCTTCCTTGAGCCGGACATCTATCACGCGGACCGGGCCGACCCAGGCGACCCGGCGGTCACCGCAGCCCAGGCGGCGCGGCGCGCCGGGCGCGCTCGCCGCGCTGGCCGCAACCGGCCGGGCTAGCCGGCGCTCTCGCTCCGCTTGGGATCGCTATCGCCAGGGGCGACCTGGATCCGACCGCTGTCGCGCAGCGCCGCCAGGTCGGCGTCTCTCCCGGCGTTGGCTTGCAAGTCGGGATTGAGCGCCACCGCGGCAGTCACCGCGGCCGCGGCGGCGTCGAGCAGGCCCGCCCCGGCCTGCGCGCACGCAAGGTTGTAGCGGGCCATGCCGCGAGCCTGGTCCGGTGCGCCCAGATAATCGGCCACCGCCACCGCGTGCGCGGCGAGCGCCACCGCCTCGTCATGGTGCCCGTGCGCCGCGCAGTACGCGCCGAGGTGACCGGCCGGGTGCCAGAAGCCCCGCACGATGATCTGCAGCCAGAGCTGCCGACCGCGCAACCACGGGTTTCTGGACGGGTCGAGCAGATCCTCGTCCCGCGCCGACCTGAGCTCGGCCAGCAGGTCACCGGCCGACGTCCAGGCCTCGGCGGCCACCGCGCCGGCGGGCCGCGCAGACAGCTCCGCGTAGAGCACGGCAGACTCGTGGTCGACATCCGCGAACTCCGGCGGCGTCCGGCCGGCCCGGATCGCGCGCAGGCGTGTCACCTGCTGCCGCCGGAACGCCGTGTTGTGCGCGATGACGGGCAGCAGTGCCCAGCACAGCGGGCGGCCGTCCTCGGCCGGGTCGGCCACGACGGCGAGTCGCTGCTCCTCGGCGGCCGCGAGGCCGATCAGGCCGGCCACAGCCAGGCGCAAGCCCGCGGTCCCCGTGCTCATCGGGCACAGCCGGCGTGCGAGCCTGGCTTGCCGGCGATGAACAGCAGCGAGTCGGTCACCATCACGGTCACCGGGCAGAAGCCGAGGGTCTGCAGCCGGGTGAGCAGCGCGGCGGGCTCGATGGGGTTGTAGGTATCGCCGGCGTGGAAATGGTGCAGGTCGTCGCTGGCGAGGCTGTCCGAGCCGATGAAGACCCCGCCGGGTCGCAGTACCCGGAAGGCCTCGGCCAGGATTGCGTTCTGCAGCGCCGCGGTCCTGACGTGATGCAGCATCGTGAAACACCCCGCCGAGTCGAACGAGTCCGCGGGGTAGTCAAGCTCGGTGGCGCTGCCGGTGATGACCGCTACGTTCGTGCCCGCGTACCGGTCTGCCAGCAGCCGCGCCGCGTCCGCGTCGATCTCGACGACGGTGAGCTTGGCGACCTTGCCGGCGAGCCAGCCGGTGGCCGCGCCGGGTCCTGGCCCGATCTCGAGCATCGCCTCGCCGAGATCGACGTCGCGGGTCAGCACCGGCAGGATGTCGCCCTGGATGTGCTCCGCCCATTCGGGACTCGGGCAAAGCCGTGCGTGGTTCGAGTTCATGGCTATCACGCTAGGAAAGCCGCGCGATCGCGCCAATGGCGTAGGCTGCCAGGCTGTGTCGCAGGACGGACAGTCATCCTGGCCGGACCAGTATTGCGCGGCAGACGACGTCGCCAGCACCGCCGCCGTCATCGTCGCGACGTTCCCGATGCCTGCCGGGCTCGTGTTCGACTGGCACACCCATCCTGATCACCAGCTCGCGTGGGCGGCCAACGGCGTCCTCACGGTGCGCACCGACTCCTCGACCTGGGTGCTGCCGCCGACGCGCGCGCTGTGGATCCCGGCCGGGCTGCGGCACGAGACGCTGGCGGCTGGCGTTGCCACCATGCGGTCGGCCTACCTGCGGCCGGACCGCTGCCCGATCGCCTGGACGCAGGCCACGCCGGTCGCGGCCACCCCGCTGCTCGCCGAGCTCATCGGCTACCTGAGCGATCAGGACCTGGACGCGACCCGCCGCGCGAACGCCGAGACGGTGCTCGTCGACGTGCTGGAACCGGTCGCGATGACCACCGTCGAGGTGCGCACGCCCGCCGACGACCGGGCCAGGCGCGTCGCCGATGGGCTGTCGGCCGATCCGGCGGACGACCGGACGCTCGCCGAATGGGGCCGTGCGGTCGGTGCCAGCGAGCGCACGCTCGCCCGCGCGTTCCTGTCCGGCACCGGCGTGAGTTTCGGCCGGTGGCGCACGCTGCTGCGCGTGCAGACGGCGCTGCACGCGCTCGCCGGCGGCGAGCCCGTTGGCAACGTGGCCAGGCGCATCGGGTACGAGTCCGACAGCGCCTTCGTGCAGGCGTTCCGGCGCGAGACGGGGGTAACGCCGGCCGCCTACTTCCGCAGCTCGGCACGGGGCTGAGGCGAAGGGCGCCGGTCCCGGCCCGCTGCGGCGCGACTGCCGGGCAGCGATGGCGGTCAGGCGGCTATCAGCGCGATGCCGACGGCCGCGAGCAGCAGCCCGGCCTGCTGCGTGCGCCGCATCCGCTCGCGCAGTGCGAGCCGGGCCAGCAGTACCGTCACCGCCGGATAGAGCGACGTGAGCACGACGGCGGGACCGAACAACCCGGCTCGGGTGGCCAGCACGTAGCTCACGTTGGCCGCGGCGTCGAGGGCCCCCGCGCCCACCGCCGCGGCGAACAGCGGCCACCCGGCTCGCCAGCCGACCGGGCCCCTCCGGATGACCAGGGCTGCCACCACGTAGATGGCCAGGCCGGCGCAACGGGCCGAGAGCGCTGGCCAGAGCGCGCCGGTCTCACCGCCGTTCCGGATGAAAAGGAAGAACATGCCGAATGCGGCGCCGCTCGCTAGCCCAAGTCCGACGCCGCGGAGCCGCTTCGGCCAGCCCGCGCCGGTATGCCTGGCCGGGCCAGCTACCGTGCCCGCGACCTCGGATGCCCCGGCACCTGAGCTCACCAGCACCGACGCGGCAAGGCAGAGCAGCACCCCGACGTACACGGCGACGCCAGGGCGCTCGCCCTCCGCGACCGCGACACCCACCGGCAGAACGGTCGAGGCCAGCGCCGACACCGGCGAGACCACGCTCATCGGGCCGGCCGCGAGGCCGGCGTAGAAGAGCATCAGCCCGATGCCGCCGACCGCACCTGCGGCGAGCCCCCACTCGACGCCGGTGGCCCGCGGCGGACCGCCGACGAGCAGCGCGGCCGGCAGTTGCACGGCGACGCCCGCGACGCCAGCCGTCAGCAGCACCGCAACGAGCGCGGACCGGCGGGTGGCAGCCCCGCCGAGGAAATCGGCGCTACCGTAGAGTAGCGCGGCGCCGAGGGCCAGCACGATGAGCAGGCGTGCCTCCGGTCGTTTCAGTAGACTGTGCAGTTCACTATACTGACCGGACATCAGGGAGTCACGCCAATAAGGCGCGGACGAGAAGGGCGGCCGACATGGCCGACACCGCCGAGCCGGCCGGCATATCCGGCGCACTGGCCAGGATCGTCGCCGCCCTGCGCGCCGAGCGCGGCTGGTCGTTCGACGCGCTCGCCGGCCGGTCGGGGGTCAGCAAGGGCGTCCTCGTCGGGGTGGAGCAAGGCCGGTCGAACCCGAATCTGGCCACGCTCGCGCGAATCGGTGACGCTTTCGGCGTCCCGGTGACCCGGCTGCTCGAGGGTGCCGACGAGTCCGTCGTCAGGGTGAGCAGCCAGCGTGACGCGCGGGTGCTGTGGACTGGCTCCGCGGGTGGCACCGGCACGATCCTCGCCGCCACGCCGCCGCCGTGGGCCGCGGAGCTCTGGCGCTGGCAGCTGGAACCCGGAGAGAGGTTCGGCGGGGACTCGCACGCACCCGGCCTGCGCGAGCTGACGTTCGTCGAGTCGGGTGAGCTGACGCTCACGGTGGCTGGCAGAATCTATCGGCTCGGGCCCGGCGAGGGCGCACGGTTCCCCGGCGACCTGCCGCACGGCTACGCCAACGAGGGCAGGGAGCGTGCGGTGCTGACCATGGTCTGCGTCATCCCGCCCGCCGTCGGCTGAGGCCGGCAGGCAAGCCGACTCAGTTGCCTGGGTCAGCCAGCATGAGGTCCAGCCCGAGCCAGTTCGCCAGGTCCTTGATCTCCTGATCGACGGCGGTGGTCATGGCCGGGCTGAATGTCACGTCCCGATGGATGGCGTCGACGCGGAGCACGCCGACGGTCCGGTCGGCGGTCGCGTCGAGCTTGCCGACGAGCCGGTCGCCGTACAGGATCGGCAGGGCAAAGTAACCCCAGCGGCGCCTGGCAGCGGGCTTGTACATCTCCAGTTGGTAGTCGAACTCGAACAGTTCGGTCATCCGCTTGCGGTCGAAGACGAGTCGGTCGAGGGGCGACAGCAGCGCTGCGCGCCCGGAGAACGGCTGCCCGAGCACGGCCGGGTCCACCCGCCACTGACCCCGGAGGCCCTCGACCACGGCAGGCTCGCCGACGTCGCTGACATCGACCGGCTCGATGCCGCACTCGGGACCGCGGGCACGCGCTATGCCGAGCGACCGGAGCCGACGTTCGTTCCGGATTCGATGTGCCTCCGCCGCCGGAATGCTCGGCTCGTCAGGGTACACGCGCTCGGCCAGGTCCCACAGCCGGTCGCGACCTCGCCAGCCGGCCATCGCGACCTCGCCTCGGCGCACCATGATGTCCAGCAGCGCGGAGACGTTGCGGTTGTTGTTCCAGCCCGACCTGTTCCGGTCCTGCCTCAACCAGTACGTAGCGCCAGCCGTAGAACACCGTCACCATCGGCGCGTCGGGGAATATGACGTTGCGCCCGCCGGGCATGGCATCGAGGTATCCAAGCCACCAGGGCTGGCCGGTCGAGTGCATGCTCAGCAGCGCCAGCACTGCGCGTTCATGCCTTTCCAGCTCTTCGTCGTCGCCCGGCAGCACGATCGTGGCATACGCCTCGAAGACCAACGGGATCGCCGCGTTGATGGTGCGGCCGCCGGTGGTGCCCTCCTCGATCCAGGCGACCTCGCCGCTCGTGCCGACACGCCACATCTGGCCGTCCTTGGCCACGCTGCGCACGAGGGTCAGGTTATCGACTCGTTCCCGCGCGCGAACCGGGCGGGACGCGGCGCGCGGTGACCGCAACTCGTGCGGTCTCGCCGAGCCGGAGCAGCCGCTGTGCTCGCTCCTGCTCGAAGTCCAGCGCGCGGGCGGGCGGTGGCTGGATGCGGCCGATGCGCCGGCCGAGGTCGGCCACGTCCGCGCGGACGCGGAGGTCCGCCAGCACGCGGATGCCGAATGCGAGCGCCGCCGGGCTGATGTCGTACCGTCGCTCCAGCGACACGCCGAGTGCGACGGCGGCCAGGTCGGCGTCGGTGAACTGGCGGTGCAGGCCCGCTGCCGGCGGCTCGGCCGTCCCGGCCGGCCGTCGCACGGCCACCCGCCGAGCAGCGTGACGGAGTGGCGGCAGCAGGCCGAGCGCCTCCCGGTAGCGCAGCATCCGCGGAGTCATGTCCAGCCGCCGCGCTGCATCGGTGATGCGCACGGCTTAATCTAACATTTTCTCGTCAGGAACATGCCTGCGAGCGTGCATTCGGCGGCCTGGCTGCCGTAGCGTCGTGCTGTGGCGCCGCTGCCGCGCCCGCCATCCGAGTGAAACTCAAGGAGTCTGCATGCCCGACGCTCTTCCGTTCAAGGTCGCCGACCTGTCGCTGGCCGACTTCGGCCGGCGCGAGATCCGGCTCGCCGAGCACGAGATGCCAGGACT